>JADBKX010000085.1 GCA_014894735.1 Candidatus Sediminicultor sextus
GGATCACATAGTTGATTTTCTACACCAATTTTATTTTTTTCTAAGAGTTTTATTTCTTCTTCAACCGATTTTAATCTATCCAGAATATCTTTATTTTGCTGGTAGAGACGATTCCGTTCTTCCGCTTCCTTCTTTTTTCTCAGTTTATCAAAAGTTTTTGCGCTTTGTTTCGGCTGCTCTGCTTTTTTGATAGATAAGTCTCTATCATGAGTTTCTGCCAGCAATTGAGCTCGTTTTTCTATAAAGTAGGAATAGTTCCCGGGATAATCATAAATCTGCCCATCCCGAATCTCCATTACCCGGGTAATTAGATTGTCCAAAAAGAAACGGTCATGAGAAACAATTAATATGGTCCCGGAATATTTTAGTAAAGCTCGTTGAAACAATTCTTTTGTGGTTATATCCAGATGATTGGTCGGTTCATCGAGAATTAAAAAATTAGATTCCTGCATCAGAATCTTTGCCAGAGCCAGGCGAGATTTTTCTCCTCCGGAGAGAACGCTAATCGGTTTTTGGACAGCATCACCGGAAAAGAGAAAAGCTCCCAACAAATTTCTCCTTTCTCCGCTAGTCATGGGACTTGATTCGGCATATATTTCCTCCCAGACAGAATTATTATAGTTAAGATTATCAGAACTTTCCTGAGAGAAAAAAGCCAGGTTTACTATATGTCCTAAATGTACTTCTCCGGCAGTCGGTCTTTCTCTTTTGCTGATCAATCGGGAGAGGGTAGATTTGCCTGCTCCATTTACCCCTACTAGAGCTACTCTTTCGCCCCGGTGTAAGGTAAAATTTAGGCCGCTGAATACAGCAATTTCCTCATAGTTTTTAGTCAAGTTTTCTACGCTCACTACTTTATCTCCGCTTCGGGGACATTTGGGAAAATAAATGGCTGCTTTTTTTGGTGCTTTATCAATTTTTACTATTTGCATTTTTTCCAGCATTTTCACTCTGCTTTGTACCTGTGCCGCCTTGGTGTTTTTGTAACGAAATCTTTGGATAAAAGTCTCGGTTTTAGCTATTTTTTCTTGTTGATTTTTGGCTTCCTTTTCTAAAAGCTCCTGGCGTTTTATTTTTTCTTTCAGGTAATAGGAAAAATTTCCCTGATAGATAGTCAATCTCTGATGAGCTAATTCTGCAATTTGAGTCATAAGTTTATCCATAAAGTACCGGTCATGAGAGATGACTATGATGGTCCCGGGAAAATTTAGGAGCCAACCTTCCAGCCACTCCAAACTTTCTGTATCCAGATGGTTGGTAGGTTCATCAAGCAAAATGATATCCGGTGAAGAAAGAAGTATGGAAGCCAGGACTATACGCATCTTCCATCCGCCGGAGAATTCGGTACATTGCCGGGTAAAATCTTTTTCTCGGAAGCCTAAACCTTTAAGCACTTTATGGGCCTGGGTAGAAAAAGTATAGCCTCCCCGGTGCTCAAAGAGGTTGGTTATTTTTTCATATTGTTTAAAAGCTGCTTGATATGCATTTGATTCAGCAGAAAGCGAGGTCAGATGTTCTTCACAAGCCTTTAGGGAATGTTCTAATTTAGTAATACCTGATTTTTCCTTCAGGTAAGATATAAGGTCGATGTTACTTTTAAGTTCGATTAAATCCTGAGGAAGGTAGCCAATCCGCTGATTTCGTGGTAAAGTAATATTACCTTTATCAGGTTGAACCAGCCCTACGATGGCGCGAAATAGGGTGGTCTTTCCGGTACCATTATTACCCACCAGGCCGATGTGGCTGCCCCTGGTGATTCTCCAGTTTAAATTATCAAAGAGAACTTTCTCCTGGAAGCCGATGCTGATATTTTCAAGGGAAATCATAAATATTTTCTCCTGTTGTCTTATAATTAATTTATAGATATTTAAATCTATTATACACGAAATTTTAAATATTTTTAAATATTTGCCGCGGAATTGAAATGATTGTTTTTAGATAATATAGTAATATATAATGAAAAACAGATATTTATTTTCATTTAAAACCGTGTCAAAAGACCGTCCCCTTGACACAGCGAAGGATGTACTTGTTATGAAAGATAATAACTCATTTGATATTGCCGTAATAGGCGGAGGACCAGCCGGGATGATGGCAGCTGGCCGGGCAGCTAAATTAGGAGCAAAAGTCGTTTTAATCGAAAAGAACGAAATTCTGGGTAAAAAATTACTGATTACCGGCAAAGAACGTTGTAATTTTACCCATAATGAATTTGACATAAGAAAATTTGCTGAAAAATTTGGCAGGAATGGGCGTTTTCTCTATAGTGCTTTGGCGGTATTTGGAGCGCGTGAGGTGATCGATTTTTTTGAATCCCGAGGGGTAAAAGCTAGGGTAGAACAGGGGGATAGGGTCTTCCCGGAGAAGGGTAATGCTCAGGACATATTAAATGTGCTTGTAAAATATTTAGCGGAGGGGAAAGTTAATATTTTGCTTAATTCCGAGGTAAGCGGATTTAATCAGGAGAAGGGAAAAATATCTCAGGTTCTCCTTCGGGACCGCCAGATAGGTGCCGATAAATTTATTATCTGTGCAGGAGGAAAAGCATATCCTCAGACCGGTTCTAGCGGTGACGGCTACCAATGGGCTATACAATTAGGGCACACCGTGATTACACCTGTCCCTTCCTTAAACCCGGTAAAGACCTCTGAAGATTGGGCGAAAGAACTACAGGGTTTATCTCTTAAAAATGTCTCACTCAAATTGTTTCAGAATGGCAAGAAACAGGATGAACGTTTTGGCGAGATGCTTTTTACTCACTTTGGGGTGAGTGGGCCTATCGTTATGGATATGAGTAAGAACATTGGGGCATTGTTGAAGAAGGGTCCGCTAAAATTGATCTTAGATTTAAAACCGGCTCTGGATTTTAAAAAATTGGATCAACGTATCCAGCGAGATTTTCAGGAGTTCAAGGGGAGGATGTTTAAGAATTCACTGAAAGGATTATTGCCCTTATCGATGATAGCGGTAATGATCAAACTTTCCGCTATAGAGCCTGAGAAAAAGGTGGATTACATCAGCCGGGAAGAACGAAATAAATTAGTTCACCTGCTAAAAGAATTAGAATTAACACCTACAGAACTGTTAGGGTTTAAATGGTCGGTCGTGACCAGCGGAGGAGTTTCCCTTAAAGAGGTGAATCCGAATACCATGGGTTC
>JADBKX010000014.1 GCA_014894735.1 Candidatus Sediminicultor sextus
GTGTATCAAAAGTTAGAAGAAATTATAAATACTTAAAATTATTATTAATTATAAATCCCCTACAAAAAGTTAGAAAAAGCTACCGATTTATTGAGCTATTACAACTACTTACCGGAAAAAAATCAGTTGATCCTTGAATTAATCCTAACCATATTAATGACACATATTCACCTAATTTTTAGATAATTCATCAAATATCATCAAACTAATATTGTTAGAATGATCTCCAATTCTTTCTAAATTATTGATTACATCTAAATAAATAACTCCAGATTCAGGAAAACAAATACCCTGATTTAATCTAGTGATATGATTATCACGAAGTTCTTTTTCTAGTTGATTAATCTCATCTTCCTTGGAAATTACTTCTCGAGCTAAATCTATATTCCTGTTTTTTAATGCCGAGACTGATGTATCTAAAGAAGATTGTACTTTTGTAAACATTAATTTAAGTTCATCTAATGCCTTTTCACTAAAAGGCAATTTTTCATTTATTTTTTCTTCAGCTAATTCAGCTAAATTTTCAGAAATATCCCCTACACTTTCTATATTATTGGTTATATTCATTAAGTCTTTTAATATTTCTGATTGTTCGATACTTAGGGCTTCTTGCGATATTAATACTAGGTATTTAGTAATTTCTTTTTGCAATGTATTTACTACATCTTCTTTTAAATATAAATTTTTTAAGATATTTATGTCATTCTGCAAAAAAGATATAGTTACATCATTTAACATACTTTCTACCATTTCTCCCATCCTAACCAATTCTTTAATTGCCTGATCTAAGGCTATAGAGGGAGATTTTACCATATTTTTATTTAAATAGAGGGCACCTTTTTTGATTATTACTTCTTCACCAGGAATAATTTTAACAATAAATTTGATATATAAACCAATCAGAGGGAGTAAAATTATTGAAGTTAAGACATTAAACATTGTATGGGCATTGGCAATTTGTCTGGGAATACTTGAGGAAGTTAAAGAGATCAGGTGGGTATATATGTTTAAAAATAATAGACATATAATAGTTCCCGTGCAGTTAAAAAGTAGATGATAAAGGGCTACTCTTTTTCCGGTAATAGAGCTTCCAATACTTGCTAATGCTGCGGTAGAACAAGTTCCGATATTACTTCCTAATACTAATGGAATAGCCGCTTTTATTCCAACCATACCTTTAGTAGACATAGCAATTACAATTGCAATAGTAGCACTACTAGCTTGAATGATAGCGGTAAAGATTAAAGCTACTAAAACTCCCAATAAAGGATTATTTGAAAAATCTTCAATAAGTTTTAAAAAAGTAGGAAAATTTCTTAATGGATAAACACTATCTGACATAATCTTTAAGCCTAAAAATATTATTCCAAAACCAAGCAAGATTTGACCAAAATATTTATAATTTTTTCGCTTAGATAACATACTAATTGCCAGGCCTATGCCAATAGCGGGAAGAGCATATTTGTCTAAACGAAAAGCTACAATTTGAACCGTGATAGTGGTTCCTATATTGGCGCCTATGATTACACTGATAGCTTGTTTTAAGCTTAATAAACCAGCGTTTACTAACCCAATCAATATAACACTTGTAGCGCTACTACTTTGAACAATAGCAGTTATTAAAGTACCGGTTAAAACTCCTATTATAGGTTTGTTGGTTAAGGATTCTAAGATTTTAGGTAATTTATCACCAGCGCTTTTTTGTAGACTATCACTGAGCAATTGCATCCCGTATATAAATAATCCTAATCCTCCAATCATACCAAAGATTATTTCAATGAACATAAAACATACCTCCCGTTTAGATTAAAAAAGCCCTTCAGCAATGTCCAAAGGTTTTGTAATGTCCTAATTCCCTAAAAATCCTTCTTTTTTAACGTATATATGTAAATAATATTAATCCTATTGAAAATAGAGAGGTTACCGAAGAAGCAAACGCTATTATTAAATTAATCTTCTCCTCCACCAAGGCAGCTACCGAAGTCCCTATCAATATGAAAATAATACATACTAGAAGAACTGCGTTATACAACCATTCAGGAGTTGAAGGGATGCAGTCTACAACGATTAGTAGATACCAAGGAGCCCATAGAGAGTAACCGGTCATGAGGAGTAAAACCTCGAATCTGCCCTTTCCACCGAACTGCCCACATAAGACATGAAGTACACCTGTACCTAAAATCCACATCAGAAACACCAATGGCAGGCTGTAGAAAGCTTGAACCAGGTAGTAAATATCTTCAGGTAAATTGATCCAAGGTTTCACAAATGGGGTAAAACCTTGAAAGTACAACCAAAGCGATCCCATCGTATAGATCAGACAGTAGATCAACACACAAAGCCAACTACTACTCTTTCGTCCCCTGGATATTTCCTGATAGAGGGACTTAGGTGAGTAAAAAGCTTGAAAAAATTCTCCAGTTAACCTATTTAACATGAATTACGACCTCCTTGAAGATATCTACAACAAATTTTTTCTAAATCCTTCTTTTTCTATGAAAATATTTATAAAACAAAAAAGCCCTTCAGCAAAATGCCAAAGGGCTTGGAATTGACAAGCTCCCCGGACTGTAACATAGACAGAACTTTTACTTCTATATTTTATTTTCCTCAAAAAGTAATGAGAACCAATCAAATTAAACCCTTATACCAGAATCCTATTTGTTTAGCAAGAGAATATAAAAAGATGATTGATGATAATAAAGTGAAAAATCAAGCTGCCCTTGCACGTAAACTTGGCATCTCAAGGGCAAGAGTTACACAGATTATGAATTTATTAAAACTAGATAAAAGTATTATAGATCATCTTGAACAAATTGGGGATTCGATGGATAAAAAAATAATATCTGAAAGAGAACTACGAAAAATCATTCATCAAAGCTGATACCTATATACTAATTTTAGTAGAAAACTCAGGTTTTTCTAGCTATATGCTTTTATTGTGATATAAAGAAAGTAATTTGACTATCCCAATTGTTCAGATTATTCTATGATTAAGAAGTATTATTTTTCAATGATTAACCTTTTATTTTTAAAAATACTTGATTTCTAGTGTTGCAAGAGGACCGTCATTTGCCATTTCCAGTTTACATTTTCCAGTTTTTTACTACTTCAACTGCTTCAGGCTTGTAAAAACGATACATACAC
>JADBKX010000119.1:0-8289 GCA_014894735.1 Candidatus Sediminicultor sextus
GGTAACTAATACTGATGTCGGATAGAAACATTTTAAATCTTCTGTTTCTTCCGGCCAGCCTAAGGTAGAAAAAGGCCACAAGGCAGAGCTAAACCAGGTATCTAAAACGTCCGGGTCTTGCAGCAGATTATGATTACCACATTTTTTACATATTGTAGGATCTTCTAATTCTACGATTATTTCTCCGCAATCTTGACAATACCAGACCGGGATACGATGTCCCCACCACAACTGACGTGAGATACACCAATCTTTAATATTTCTCATCCAGTCATAATAAACTTTGCCCCAACGAGCAGGTATAAATTCAATTCTGCCTTCTTCCACAGCTAATATTGCAGGTTCAGCAATTTCTTTCATTTTAACGAACCATTGTTTAGAAAGATATGGTTCAATAATAGTTCCACATCTGTAACAATGCCCGATAGAATGTTTATAATCTTCGATCTTATTTAAGAATCCTCTTTTTCTTAATTCATTCAAAACTCTTTCTCGACATTTAAACACAGGTAAATTTTTAAAATTTCCTGCCTGTTCATTCGTTGTGCCATCATTATTTAATATATTAATTACTTGTAGTTTTTGACGTTTTCCTAATTCAAAATCATTTAAATCGTGGGCCGGGGTTATCTTTACTGCTCCAGTACCAAATTCAGGATCAACATAACTATCAGCTATTATCGGTATTTCTCTCTCCATTAAAGGTAATATGGCAGTTTTACCGATAAAATTTTGATATCTTTTGTCATCGGGATGAACTGCTACTGCAGTATCACCGAGCATAGTTTCAGGACGGGTGGTAGCGACAGTTATAATCTCTCCTTTAGAATCTTTTATGGGATAATTTATATAATACAGACTTGCATCTTCTTCAATTGATTCAACCTCAATATCAGCCAAAGCAGTCTGACATCTCGGGCACCAATTTATTACATAATTTTCCCGGTATATCAGGCCTTCTTTATATAATTGTATAAATACCTTTCTTACAGCCTTGGAAAGACCTTTATCTAAAGTAAATCTTAATCGTGACCAATCACAAGAAAATCCTAATTTTTTTAATTGATTTATTATATTATTTCCGTATTTTTCTTTCCATTCCCATACTCTGTCTACAAATTGTTCTCTTCCTAAATCGTACCTGCTTTTCCCTTCTTTGGCAATTTCTTTTTCCACTACATTTTGAGTGGCAATTCCGGCATGATCAGTTCCTGGCAGCCAAAGAGTATTGTAGCCTTCCATTTTTTTCCATCTAATTAAAATATCTTGTAAAGTATTATTTAAAGCATGCCCGATATGCAATGATCCTGTAACATTGGGTGGGGGTATAACGATAGAAAAGTTATTTTCTTTATTGTGATTATGCTTTGCTTTAAAATAATCTTTTTCTAACCAGAATTTATACCATTTTTCTTCAACTTTTTTAGGATTGTATACTGAAGGTATTTCAGCATCTATTTTTCTCATTTTCTTTCCCTCCTTAAGCTAAAAAACAAAAAACCCCTTTCGTTTCTCAAAAGGACGAAAGGAGTTTATCCGCGGTACCACCTTAATTCCTGTCTAAAACATTTCTATGATATCTATATTAAACAGGCTCTCAATGTTTAAGTTATAACGTAACTATCGGTTAATCCTACTCTTATTATTCAGATTAACAGCTTTGGGATGACTTTCGAATAAAATTATATCTAACTTTATTCTACTCTTCCCTTCTTAGTTTTTATCATTTTTATATTAGATATATTACTATAAGTAAAGATTGTTTGTCAAAAAATTAAAAAGGACTTCTGGTAAGAGCATTTTTTAAAACTTCATCTATATTATTTACCATAATAAATTTTAATCTTTTTTTAATATCCTTGGGTAAATCTTCTAAATTCTTAAAATTATCTTTAGGGATTATAATAGTTGTAATACCAGATTGATAAGCGGCAAGTATTTTTTCCTTTAAACCTCCTACTGCTAAAACTTTGCCTTGCAGGGTAATTTCGCCGGTCATAGCTACATCTTTTCGAATCGGGATATCGGTAAGTGAAGAAATTAAAGAAGTAGCCATGGTTATACCGGCAGATGGACCATCCTTAGGGACCGCTCCTTCTGGAATATGAACATGAATATCACAATTTTCGTAAAACTTACTATCTATCTTAAATTTTGCTGCTCGAGAACGAGCGTAGGTCAAGGCAGCTTTCCCTGATTCTTGCATAACATCTCCCAGTTGCCCGGTTAGGGTTAATTTGCCTTTTCCGGGCATTACGATAGTTTCCACTGATAATACTTCTCCGCCGATTTCAGTCCAGGCTAAACCTGTTGCCAAACCCACGGTATCTTCTTGTCCAATTTTATCAATTTTATATTTAGGTATTCCCAAATAATTTTCTAAGTTTTTTAATGTGATTCTAACTCTTTTATTCTTATTCTTTTTAAAATAAACTAGTTTTAAAGCAACCTTTCTACATATAGATGATATTTCTTTTTCTAAGCTCCTTACTCCCGCTTCATGAGTATATTCCTGGATTATTTTTTTCATAGCCTTTTCTGATATTTCTATATCATCTTTTTTGAAGCCATGATTATTCAATCGTTTAGGTAGTAAAAATACCTGGGCAATTTGTAATTTTTCATATTCAGTATAACCAGGAATATTAATTATTTCCATCCTGTCCCTTAGGGAATAAGGTATTTCATCTTCATTGTTAGCTGTGGTGATAAACATTACTTCAGAAAGATCAAAGGGAACTTCTAAATAATGGTCTCTAAAAGTATTGTTTTGCTCAGGATCCAATACTTCTAAAAGAGCAGAAGCCGGATCTCCTCTAAAATCCACACTCATTTTATCAATTTCATCCAACAAGAAGACAGGATTCTTAGATTTTACGTTAACTATCCCTTGAACAATTCTTCCAGGCATAGAACCTATATAAGTTTTTCTGTGTCCGCGTATATCTGCTTCATCCCGTACGCCTCCCAGGGAAGCTCTTATAAATTTTCTTCCCATTGCCCGGGCTATTGATTTCGCCAATGATGTCTTGCCTACTCCCGGAGGTCCTATTAAACATAGAATTGTCCCCAACTGTTTATTGCTCATTTTTTTCACTGCTAAGTACTCTAAGATTCTTTCTTTAATATCTAATAAACCATAATGGTCTTCATCTAAAATTTTTTTAACTAATTTTATATCTAATTTATCTGTAGTAGCTTCGTTCCAGGGAAGGGATATGATCCATTCTAAGTAATTTATTATTACCCCGCTCTCAGCAGATAAAAATGGCATTTTTTCTAAACGATTTGTTTCTTTGATGCACTTCTCTTCAACTTCTTGATTAAGTTTTAAAGAAAATATTTTTTCTTTGAATTCTTCAGCTTCTGAAATGTTTTCTTCATTATCTCCTAATTCTTTTTGTATTTCTTTTAATTGCTCTTTTAGATAATAATCTTTTTGGTAATTTTCTAAATTTACTTCTACTCTATCTTGAATCTTTTTTTCTAATTCTAAAATACTTATTTCTTTTTTTAATATAACAATTAATTTCTCCAGTCTTTCCAAAGGATTAACTATTTCCAATAAATTTTGTTTTTCTTTTATCTGTAAAACTAAATTTGAAGCAATTATATCAGCCAATTTATCTGGTTTTTCAATATTCTTTATGGATAGCATCATTTCTGAAGGTAATTTACTGTTTAATTTTAAATATTGTTCGAATCTATTGATTGCTAATCTCATCAAGGCTTCTATTTTTAGATTTTTACCGTTTTTAACTTTTATTTTTTCTACTTCTACCTTAAGAAAATTATTAAATCCTTCTGTATTTTTAATTTTTGCTCTACCGAGTCCTTCTACTAATATTTTTATGGTATCATCGGGTAGTTTAAAAATTTGTATTATCTTGGCAATTGTTCCGATAGAATACATATCTTCTAATTTTGGTTTTTCTACTTCTGGGTCTATCTGAGTTGCAATAAATATCAAGCTTTTTAAATTTATTGCTTCTTCTAAAGCATTAATAGATTGTTCTCTCCCAACAAAAAGAGGAATAATCATATTGGGAAAAACAACTAATTCTCTTAGTGGTAATAAAGGTAATATATTTTTGTCTACGCTTCTTATATTTTTATTATTCATGCTGTTTCTTTTCTTAAACCCTTTCCATATCTTTCTATCTCAGGCATCTGTTTCTTTTTCACAACTTCTTCGGTAATAGTGCATTTTTCAATATTTTTCTCCGAAGGTATCTGGTACATTATATCTAATATTGAATCTTCCATAATTGAACGCAAGCCCCTTGCCCCTATTTTTCTTTTTAGACTTTCTTCCACGATAGCATCTAAAGCTCCGGGGGTAAGATTAAGTTCAACACCTTCTAATTCAAATATCTTTTTATACTGTTTTACTATGGCATTTTTCGGCTGGGTTAATATTTTCATTAATGCGTCTTTATTTAAAGCTTCTAAGGTAGATACTATATGCAATCTCCCCACTAATTCGGGAATTAAGCCATACTTTATCAGATCTTCCGGTAAAACATTTTCCATTAATTTATAATTTCTTTCTTTATTATCTTTAGTTTTTATATCTGCTTTGAATCCAATATTATTTTTGCCTATTCGGTAATTTATTATATTTTCTAATCCCTCAAAAGTTCCCCCACAAATAAACAATATTTCCGTGGTATCTATCTGAATATTCTTTTCTTGCGGGTGCTTTCTCCCTCCGTAAGGTGGTACGCTTGCAACTGTCCCTTCTATAATTTTTAAAAGAGCCTGCTGTACTCCTTCTCCTGACACATCTCTGGTTATAGAAGGGTTTTCTGATTTACGTGCTATTTTGTCAATCTCATCTATATAGATTATTCCTTTTTGAGCTAGATTTATATCATTATCGGTTACTCTCAGTAAATTTAATAGAATATTTTCTACATCATCGCCTACATATCCCGCTTCAGTCAAAGTTGTAGCATCAGCAATAACAAATGGAACATTTAGTTTTTTAGCTAAAGTCTTGGCTAACAAGGTCTTTCCACATCCAGTAGGGCCTATTAACAGAATATTGCTCTTTTCTAATTCGATCTCTTCCTTTGCCTTATCTATTTTTTTATCTTCTTTATCTAATCTATCATTACTATTACTTTTGATTCTTTTGTAGTGGTTGTATACAGCAACTGCTAGTATTTTTTTTGCCTTTTCTTGTTCTATTATATATTCATCTAAAAAACTTTTAATTTCTTTGGGAGAGGGAACATTTCTTAAATCAAATGGCCTGTCTTCTTTCTTTCTTCTATCTAATATAATATCATTGCAAGCTTTAATACATTCATCACATATACAAACACCTGGGCCAGCAACTATTTTATATACTTCATCTTGAGTTTTGCCACAAAACGAACAATTCACTATTTTTCAACTCCCTTCTCGTATTTCGTATATCGTATTTCGTATATATTATAGCAATATATAGTATCGAGTATCCAGTATCGAGTATCCAGTACTATTTTATTGCTTCTTCGCGACTTTTAATTACTTCATCAACCAATCCATATTTTTTAGATTCTTGAGCAGTCATATAGAAATCTCTTTCAGTATCTTTCTCAACTTTTTCAAGTTTTTGTCCGGTATGGTGAGTCAATATTTTATTTAGAGTATCTTTAATTCTTTTAAGCTCTCGAGCCTGTATCTCGATATCTGTAACCTGTCCCTGCACCCCTCCTAAAGGCTGATGCACCATAATCCTTGAATTAGGTAAGGCAAATCTCTTCCCTTTTGCACCTGACGCTAAAATTAAAGCGGCGCCACTTGCAGCCATACCTATACAAATGGTTGAAACATCAGATCTTATATATTGGATGGTATCATATATAGCAATAGTAGAGCTTACAGAACCACCAGGGCTATTAATATAAATATAAATATCCTTGTCAGGATCGGCTGCTTCCAAAAATAATAATTGCGCAATTACAATATTGGCTACCGAATCATCTATTTCTGTTCCTAGAAATATTATTCTATCTTTTAGTAACCGAGAATAAATATCGTAAGATCTCTCCCCTCGAGGAGTTTGTTCAACTACAATAGGCACTAAGGTCATTTGGGTGTTACCTCCTTTTGCAAATTTACTTTTTTGTTTAACAAATCAATTATTTTTTCTCTTTTTATACTTTCTTTCAAACCATCTAAATTATTATTTTTTTTAAAAGTTGCCTCTACTTTCAAAGCATCTTGTTTCAGCTCTTTAGCAATTATTTCAATTTTATCCATAACCTCTTTTTCAGTAACCTGAATATTCTCTACTTGACTAATTTTATCTAACACTAATTCTTGCTTTATTCTTTTTTCAGCAACAATTTCGTATTCTTTTTTGACTTTTTCTTCATCAGTTTTAATACGCTTATAATAATCCTGTAAAGATAAATCTTTAGATTTTAAATCATCTTCCAAAGATTTCATCATATATTCTACTTCTCTTTCAATTAATATTTTTGGTACTTTTGTTTCACAAATATCTGTTACTTTTTCTAATAATTTACTTTCATAATTATTTTCATTCAACGTTTTGAGCTGTTTCTCTAATTTATCCTTAATATCTTCTCTAAAATCATCTAAATTTTTATAATTACCCACTGTTTTGACAAAATCTACATTTAATTCCGGCAGTTCTTTTTCTTTTATTTCAATAATTTTAACTTTATAGGTAATTTCTTTACCTGCTATCTTTTTATCCTTAATCTCCTTGGAAATTAAAATCTTTATCTCTTTTTCATCTCCTGCCGAACAGTCTATAAGTTTCTTATTAAATTCAGGTGGAATATTTTTTCCTAATTGAATAATCTGTTTTTCAACTTTACTTCCCTCTACTACTTTTCCCTCAATGTATCCTATGGAATCAACTACCAGAAAATCGCCTTCTTTTGCTTGGCGGCCTTTAACTATTTTTAATTTAGCTAAATTTTCCTGAATTCTTCTTATCTCATTGTTTACTTCAGTATTCGTTACTTTTACATCTTCTTTTTGGATACTAATCTTATCAAAAGAACCCAGTTTTACTTCCGGCCTTACCTGAACGGTCGCCTCAAAAATTAATGGTTTATCTTCTTCTATTTGAATTACCTTAATTTCCGGTTGATCTATTGGTTGGATATTATTTTTATTTATAGCTTCGAGATAACATTCCGGAATTAATTTTTCGGCAGTTTTATCATAAAAATATTCCTTCCCTAAATGCAGGTTCAAAATATTTTTAGGTACTCTCCCCTTTCGGAATCCTGGTATTTTTATTTTATAAGATGCGTCATTGTATACTTTATCTAAATTGCTATTTACTTCTAACTTGTCCGTTTCAATCTTAAGCTTCACTTCATTTTCTTTTTGCTTTTCAATTTCTACTTTTACCATTACCTTGAAACCTCCGTTATTATAACAATTTTCCGATTAGCCAATTCTCCAATTTACCGATTAAATTAGCCCTCATTCTATAATTGCAACAAAGCCGCAAATAATTTTGCGGCTGCTTTCACCTAGTTTAACTAAATTTTAAAAATTCCATAAATTAGAACATTAATATTATCTTACCGTATTTCATGGTGCGAAGGGCGGGAGTCGAACCCGCATGGAGTTACCCACTGGATCCTAAATCCAGCGTGTCTACCAGTTCCACCACCCTCGCATTTTAATTTTTTTTGGTGGGCCGTACAGGACTCGGACCTGTGACACCCGGATTAAAAGTCAGGTGCTCTACCAACTGAGCTAACGGCCCACACATTAAAAATATTAAATGCTTATACATAATACTATATTTTTTATTAAAATGCCACTATTACATTTGGCGCGCTCGGAGGGACTTGAACCCCCAACCATCGGATCCGAAGTCCGCAGCTCTATCCAATTGGGCTACGAGCGCATATCGATAGACTGGGGTGAGCGAGGGGATTTGAACCCCCGACCTCTGGAGCCACAATCCAGGGCTCTAACCAGTCTGAGCTACGCCCACCATATTTTATTTTAAATGGCGCGCCTGGAGGGAATCGAACCCCCAACCTACGGATTAGAAGTCCGTTGCTCTATCCTATTGAGCCACAGGCGCGAGATATTACATTGGAGCGGGAAACGGGTCTCGAACCCGCGACAACCAGCTTGGAAGGCTAGTGCTCTACCAACTGAGCTATTCCCGCAAGGTCGGGGCGAGAGGATTTGAACCTCCGACCCCCTGCTCCCAAAGCAGGTGCGCTGCCAAACTGCGCTACACCCCGAAACAAAAGTTATTATATAAGAATTATTTATATAAGTCAATTATAAAAT
>JADBKX010000119.1:8389-12585 GCA_014894735.1 Candidatus Sediminicultor sextus
CTAACGTTTAATTCATTTATTATATTAACTATTTTTCTCATAGCCTTACCCCTATGGCTTATCTGGTTCTTAATCTTATCTCCTAATTCTGCAAAAGTTTTGTCGTATTCCGGAACCAAAAAAATAGGGTCATAACCAAATCCATGCTCACCTTTTGGCATAAATTCAATACTACCCTTACATTCTTCCTTAACCGTATATATTTTCCCATCCGGAAAAATAAGCATTGCAACACAAACAAATTTTGCGTTTCTTTTATTTATTGGAACATTTTCTAACAATTTAAGTACTTTGCTTATGCGTTCTTCATCACTACTTCCCCATCTTGAAGAATATATCCCCGGCTTTCCTTTTAAATAATCAATTTCTAATCCTGAATCATCTGCTAAACATATTTTGCCAGTATGCTCTGAAATCTTCCTGGCTTTTTTAAAAGCATTTTCTTGATATGTTTTGCCATCTTCCTCTATTTTTGGAAGATAGGGAAAATCTTTCATAGTTAATATTTTTATTTCAGGACTGTCTAAAATATCTTTTATTTCCTTGACTTTGCCTAAATTATTGGTTGCAATAAGTATCTCTAACATATTTCTCCCAATATGTTTTTTTCTTCTTCAATTATCTGTTTAATTCCTGTCTCTGCCAATTTAATCAATTCCTGTAAATTTCTTTTAGAAAAAGGCTTACCTTCAGCCGTTCCTTGAATTTCTATTACCTCTCCTTTTTCAGTCATTACCATGTTTAGATCGACTTGAGCATGAGAATCTTCTTCAAAATTTAAATCTAATAACATTTCTCCGTCAACTATTCCCGCGCTAATTGCCCCTATATAATCTTTTATGGGAATAACATCTAAGTGCCCTTCAGCCTTCAGGTAATTTAAAGCATCAAATAGAGCAATAAAAGAACCAATAATAGCTGAGGTTCTGGTTCCACCATCGGCTTGAACTACATCACAGTCTATCCAAATAGTTCTCTCTCCTAATTCCATTACATCTACTACTGATCTTAAAGATCTCCCTATCAATCTTTGAATTTCAGAAGACCTTCCACTTATTTTACCTTTAACTGAATCCCTGATATTTCTAATTTGATTTGCTCGGGGAATCATAGAGTATTCAGCTGAGATCCAACCACTCTTTTTTCCTCTTAGAAATAAAGGAACTTTGTCTTCAACCGAAGCGGTACATATTATTTTAGTGCTCCCCATTTCCATAAGGGTAGATCCTTCTGCATATTTTATGTAATTTCTGGTAATCCTCATTGGTCGTATTTCATTATATTTTCGATTGTTCGATCTAAACATTTCCCCTCCTTGATTTTTTCATCTTTTTCTCGTCAGCAAATAATCAGCTAAACTTCTCAATGTTGCAGTTTTATGATTAAATATTTTTAAAGAATCTTTTGCTTCCTTAATCAATCTTTCAGATTCACTCTTTGATTCTTTTATCCCATATTTATTGGCATAATTAGGTTTTTTAAGATCCCTTTGGTCTTGCATGATATCGAGCATATCGTCAATAATTTGAAAAGCTAATCCTATATTTTCACCATATTTGGTTAAAGCTTCAAGCTGTTTTTGGTTTGCCCCGGATAATATTGCACCTGCCCTAACAGAAAGACAAATTAAGGCCGCGGTTTTTTTCATATATAGATTAGTTAGATCTTCTTTTTTGATATCTTCGTTTTTTAAGTTTGTATCTTCTACTTGACCTCCTAACATATTTTCAGTTCCAATATAAAAAGATATTTCTTTTATCAATTTTAAAATCGATTGTTTTTTTATTTCTTTAACTTCAGAATTTTTAATTATTAAGTCAAATCCGTAAACCAAAAGGGCATCTCCAGCCAATAAAGCTATGGCTTCTCCAAATACTTTGTGATTGCTTGGTTTCCCCCGTCTAAAGTCATCATTATCCATACAAGGGAGATCATCATGAATTAATGAAAAAGTATGAATTAATTCAATTCCACAAGCTGCCTTTATTACATTCTTAGTATCTTTTCCAAACAATTCAGCTGCTGCAAAAGTTAAAATTGGCCTAATTCTCTTCCCTCCGCCAAAAACACTATAGCGCATCGCTTTGTGAATAATTGAAGGTGATTTTTCTTCCGGTGGCAAATATTCATCTAAGGCCTTATCTATGATATTTTTTCTATTTTCCAGATATTTTTTAAAATTCATTAATGGTATTTTCTCCTTCTTTTTCAGAAAAAGGTTTGGTAGAATATTTTTCTTCACTCTCAATTACCAGTTGTTCTATCTTCTTTTTAGTTTTATTCAGTTTTTCCAAACATATTTTCGATATATTCATTCCTTCTTCATAGATCATTACTGACTCATCTAAGGTTAATTCGCCTTCCTCTAATCTTTGAACAATATTTTCTAACTTTCTTAAATATTCTTCAAAAGGAATATCTTCTATTTTTTTCTTGTTTTTCAACTTGAAACAACCTCCTTTTTTTCTACTTTACTCAATATCTTACCATCACTTATGATAACTTCCATTTTTGCACCAACTTCAATTTGTTTCAACCTTTTAATAATCTCTTTGCCAGGTATTTTTCTACAGATACTATATCCTCTTTCAATTATTGCCCAAGGATTTAAAGAGTCCAGTCTTTGGGAATCTTTTTTTATTCTTTCTTCATATAATTCTACCCGGTGTTTAATCCTTGAATTTAAACGAGCACTAAATTCATCAATATATTGGTAATATTGATTAATTTTGTTCTCCGGCCCTTGATATTTAAGACTTTTACTTGCAGAATTTAAATTTTCTGTTTTTAATTCAAAGTTTCTTTTAACTGCCCTGCTCATTTTGCTTTTTAATAAACTTAGATTATTTATCAGATTATTTTTATCCGGTATAGTCATTTCAGCTGCGGCGGAGGGAGTGGGAGAACGCAGGTCAGCTACAAAATCTGAAATAGTAAAATCTGTTTCGTGGCCTACTGCTGAAACAATAGGAATTTTAGAGTTATAGATACTACGAGCTAAAATTTCTTCATTAAAAGCCCATAACTCTTCCAATGAACCTCCCCCTCGACCAATAATAATAAAATCTAAATCTTTAAAATATTTATTTAAAAAATCTATCTTTTTAGCCATCTCCTTAGCGGCAAATGTCCCCTGTACCAGGGAAGGAACAACTAAAATTGAAAGATTGGGAAACCTTCTCAATGAAATAGTTATAACGTCTCTAATTGCAGCGCCGGTAGGAGAAGTTATCACTGCAATATTATGCGGAATGAGCGGTAATTTCTTTTTAATTTCCTCGGAAAAAAGTCCTTCATCTTTTAACTTTTCTTTCAATCTCTCAAAAGCTAAATAAAGTTCACCCTTCCCAGCCTCTATTATTTCCCTTACATACAGCTGATATTCTCCTCTTTTTTCATAAACGCTAACATCCCCTCGCACCTTAACTTTCATTCCATCTCCTGGCATAAATCGTAAATTACAATTGTTTCCTCTAAACATGACACATTTAATTTGGCTTTCCTTATCTTTGAGCACAAAATACATATGTCCTGAAGAATGCAGCTTAAAATTAGATATCTCTCCCAATATCCATATATCCTGCAGATTAAAATCATTTTCAAAAAGCTTTTTTATATATTTATTAAGCTTGGAAACTGTATATATTTTTGATTCTGTATAATTAATCATAATCGTTTAATCTATTTTCTTTAATACTTTATCATTCTTATCAATTTTCCCTAAAACTCCGTTTACAAAACTAAAAGAACTTTTTGTCCCATATTTTTTGGCTAATTCAACTGCTTCGTTAATAGATACACTTTTGGGGATATTTTTTAAATATAATATTTCATAAATTGCCATCCGAAGAATATTTCTATCAATATTAGTAATTCTCTCTAAAGACCAATTGTTAGTATAGTGGCTAATTGCCTTATCTATTTCAGATATATTGCTCAATACTCCTTTAACCAATATTAGAGAAAATTCTTTAACTTCATCTGAAAATGAAAATTCACCATTTTCAAAAGTATATTTCAGTGTTTCTTCCATATTAGTGCTAGCTAAATCAATTTGAAACAATGCTTTTAAGGCCATTTCTCGGGATAATCTTCGTCCTCCCATTACTCCTCCGTTTACATGGGGTCAGGTCTTGCAATAACACATTTTTTTAACGACAAGCAAGCATTGATGAAAAATGTGTTATTGCAAGACC
>JADBKX010000013.1 GCA_014894735.1 Candidatus Sediminicultor sextus
CCTTCATGGTATTGATTTAAACGGCTTTTATCTCCGGAAGCGATAATCACGCCATTCTCATTCATAATATTGTTTCTATAAAGTTTATATCAGCAAATTGTCTTTGATAATTATCTTATTCGCTAAAATAAGCAAAAATCCTTCTTTTAATTATATATGTAGATTTAAAAATTACAACAATAGATAAAGAAAGTATCGAGTTAAAAAGAGAAGAAAAGATACAAAAAAGAGGAATTGCATTAAAAGTATAGAATATATATAATATAAAATAAAAAACTCTTTAATTCTTTAACTAAAAATTAAAGATTTAAAAAGGTGAAAGATTTTATGGTTATAAAAAGTGAAAATTACTTAAAAGTTTTCATTGAAAAATTAAAAGAATTCTGTTCAGAAGTGATATAATAAAAATAAATTAAAAAATATTTAATTAAAAAAGAGGATTTTTGAAAATAATGTGGAATATATAAATATTAGGCATAAATTGTTTTAATAAATTTCTTCGATTTTATCCGTAAAATTATAAAATACTAAAAAAGAAAAGAAAGGATGGCAGATATGTATAGAAAAAATTTAAAACTAAGTTTTGTAATCTTTTTAATCATTTTATTAGCCCTTTTTACTACCACTGTCTTTGCCAACAGTGAAACAGAAAAATTATTACAGGAAATTATAGAAGGAAAAACCATGAAACCTGATATCTTCGCTTTCATCAATATGGGAAACTTTTATTATTCGTTAGGCCTATATGAACCCGCGGAAAAAGAATACGAAAAAGCTTTGGGCTTAGATCAAACAAATATATTGGCCAGGATAAATCAGAGTTATGCTTTATATAAAATGGGAGAAAGAGAATCAGCTCTTACCAATCTATCTCTGATTATTATCGAGGACCCTAATAATGCTTTTGCCTATTTGGTAAGGGGAACGATATATAAAGATTCGCTCGAGTATGATTTGGCAATCAAAGAATACGAAAAAGTTGTTGAACTTATTCCTCAAAATGACAAGCTTATTTCCGAATTAGCTCAACTCTACCAGGATAATGATCAATTTATTGAAGCAACGGAAACATATATAAAATTGGGTAAGCTTAAACCCAGTCCTTATATCCTGGACAATTTTTTAGCTTACCAGGAAAGTGCTGCTGGTTATTTAAATTTGGGTGATTACTATAGTAGTGTGGGAAATATTGAACATGCTGTATTTGCCTATACTAAGGCGACACAATTTAGCGAGGATAAACGGTCAATAGCTATAGCATATTACCGATTAGGACTTATTAATCTAAAAGGCAAAGAATACGAACAGGCCATCATGGAAAAGGTATTATCCCAAAAATTTTACCCATTATACATCGAAGATTTTACTTTTGATAATTTTGCCCAAGCCTTTATTGAAATAGGCGATATGCATTATAACGCGGGAGAACTCAAAAAGGCTTATCAAAACTATGAACTGGCTCTTCAGTTAGCAGATTCAAATTATATCCTCTCAGAGGCACATTATAAATTAGGCTTATCTTATTACCGTAGCCAGGATTACGAAAATGCTGTAAGAGAAGGAGAAATTGCCTTAACTCTAAACCCCGAATATTTATCTGACCAAGAAAGATTAATTAACCTTTTAATTGCTAACTCCTGGTCTAGTCTTACTAAAAAAGAATAAAACAGTATCACGTATCGAGTATTGAGTATCGCGTGAAGAAAACAGTAAAGAGTAATTAGTAAAAGCGTAGAGCGTTTAGCGGATAAAAAAACAGTCGTTAGTGAATAGTCTTCAGCAAAGAGGTAAAAAGCCTGTTCTACTAACGACTATTCACTATTCACTAACGACTAATAAAATCGAGGTGAAAAAAAATGAAAGCAAATAAACTAATGGAAGGATTAACTTTTTTACTTATAGGAACAATCCTCTTGGCAAATACTTTGGGAATATTAGATTGGTCTGTATGGTTAAATTTATTCAAACTCTGGCCTCTACTCGTAATAAGTTTAGGTATATCTTTAATCTTTAGAGGAAGGGGTCTTGCCTTTATGGGACCTCTAATTATATTCCTGGGAATTATTGTGGGAGTGGGAGCAAGTTATATGGGAATTAGTTTTGAAGGAGAAATAGTGAGGGAAATAAAAACTCTAAGCCACGAAATAGTTATAGAAGTTGAAAAAGTTCCTGAAACTGAAGTAGCTTTAGAAACTGAAATAACCCCAGAAATCGAAACAGCTCCGGATACCGAAACAACCCTTAAAACTGATGAAACTTTAGAAACAAAGGAGTATCCTGAAATCGACAGAGCTTCAATTGCATTAAATCTTGATGTAGGAAAACTTACCCTGGGCGAATCTACCCCACTACTTTATGAATGCATTTCTCAATATCAATATAAAGAATTTGAACCTTTTGAGAAATTCTCCCTTACAGGAAAAGAGGCCGACATACTTATCTACCATTCGCCGATAACCAAAAAAAGGATTTCTAATAATATTAAAAATGACTGGCAGTTAAAATTAAATAGTAAAATAATATATGATTTATCTATTAAAACAGGCGCTATTGATACAGATTGTAACTTATCAGGTTTTAAAATAGAAAAACTATATATTGAAAGTGGAGCAAGCAATATTAACTTAATTATACCTCAATATGATTCTAAAATTATTATAGATTCCGGAGTAGCTAATATTGATATTGCTATACCTAAAAATGTGGGAGCAACAGTGAATATTGCTTCGGGAATTGCTGTAAAAGACCTTGACGACTTTATTAAGAGGAATGGTACATATATTTCCCCCAATTACAACGAATCAGAATTCAAAACAGAGATAGAGATTGATTGTGGAGTTTCCAATATAGAGGTTAATTATATCGATATTCCTTGAGAAGATAAAAAATGTATTTTTAGACTAAATTTTTATGCTTGAAAACTATAATTCAAAATCCAAAACTTTTTAGTGTAGTTAATTCTGCTTGATTTTAATGTAAACGGGGGGCGGATTCATCCCCCCCGTTTTATTTTGCTAATTTTATTTGACGGGTTCGATGCCTGCCTGTGCGTTCCCGCACGCAGACAGGAATCGAACCC
>JADBKX010000170.1 GCA_014894735.1 Candidatus Sediminicultor sextus
ATCTAAAATATAGAAGAAAAGAAATAAGAAAGGCGATTAAAATATGGTAACTTTTTTAATAAATTTTAATCCTGTAATACAAGCCCTTCTGGCCGGAATTTTTACCTGGGGGCTTACTGCGTTAGGAGCTGCTACTGTATTTATAACTAAGGAAATGGATGAAAAAATTATCAATACTATGCTTGGTTTTGCAGGTGGAATCATGATTGCCGCAAGTTATTGGTCACTATTGGCTCCAGCTATTGAGATGTCTAAAGGAAAATATTTTCCAGTATGGTTTCCAGCAGTAGTAGGTTTCCTTTTGGGAAGTATTTTTTTATGGAGTATTGATAAAATACTTCCCCACCTTCATCTTGGCTTACGGTTAAAAGAGGCCGAAGGTATTAAAACATCCGTGCAGCGTAGTACTTTACTTATTCTGGCTGTAACTCTACATAACATCCCCGAAGGTCTTGCTATAGGAGTAGCCTTTGGAGCTATTGCTGAAGGCTTCCCTTCAGCTACTTTGCCAGTAGCCGTAGCCTTGGCGGTAGGTATAGGGATTCAAAATTTTCCGGAAGGTTTAGCTATCTCTATGCCCCTTCGATGTGAGGGAATGACCAAGATCAAAAGTTTTTGGTATGGACAGTTATCTGGAATAGTAGAGCCTATTTTCAGTGTAGTGGGAGCAGGTGCTGTTATTATGGCGAAGCCTATTTTACCTTATGCTCTATCTTTTGCTGCCGGAACCATGATTTTTGTGGTAGTTGAAGAGTTAATTCCTACATCTCAACGTGGTAAAAATACAGATTTAGCAACCTTAGGAGTAATATTAGGTTTTGCTATAATGATGGTACTTGATGTAGCATTTAGTTAGTAGCTAAAATAATTTTTATTAGATTTATGATAAAATAAAAAAATTAAATAGAACGATGATTAACTTGGCTATTTTTAAAAAACAGAAAAAGGGGTAAGGATATTATGAAAAAGATATATAAAATATTATTTTATAGTTTGATTTGTTTTATTTTAATAATTGTGGACTGTGCAAGTCTTGCGGTTTTTGCCCAGCAACAATTTTTTTCTCCAACAGGCATCGAGGGTATCTGGGAGGGTAAGTTGAAAGTACCGGGAATAGAACTTAGGATTGTGTGTAAGATTTCTAAGAATCCAGATGGAACTCTAACTGCAACTTTAGATAGCCCTGATCAGGGAGTAACTGGTATACCGGTGGAAAAGGTTATTGTTAAAGATAATGATTTATATATGGAAATAAATTCTTTGGGAGGTATTTTTGAAGGAAAGATAAGTAGTGATTTTTTAACTATAGAAGGGCAATGGAAACAATCCGGACAGACTCTACCGCTGACAGTGAAAAGAGTAAATAAGGCTGTTGAAGTCTTCAGACCGCAAGAGCCGAAGAAACCTTATCCTTACATAGAAGAAGAAGTAGTATATGAAAATAAAGAAGCAGAAATTACACTCACAGGAACTCTGACTTTGCCACCTGGAAAGAGTTCTTCCCCGGTAGTTTTATTAATAACCGGTTCCGGACCGCAGGACCGTAATGAAACCATATACAACCATCGTCCCTTCCTGGTATTAGCAGATTATTTAACTCGTCAGGGGATTGCAGTCCTCAGAGTAGATGATCGGGGAGTGGGAGAATCTACCGGAGACTTTTCCCGGGCTACCAGTGGAGATTTTGCTTCCGATGTGTTAGCCGGGATAGAATATCTAAAAGCAAGAAAAGAGATAAATCCAAAGAAGATTGGTCTTATTGGGCATAGCGAAGGTGGTATTATTGCCCCGATGGTTGCTGCAAAATCTTCAGATGTGGCTTTTATAGTATTGATGGCCGGGACAGGGTTAACCGGAGAAGAAATTTTATATTTACAAGGTGCTTTGATTTCCAGGGCAATGGGGGTTAGTGAAGAAGATATTATTAAGAATCGTCAGTTTAATGAAAAGATATTTTCCCTCATTAAGGAGGGAAAGGACGAGAAAACTATTGAAGAAAAACTTCGTCAGATGTTTATGGAAGATTGGGAAAAAATGAGTGATGAGAAAAAAGAACAAATAGGTGATCCGGAAGTGTTCCTTAAAGTTCAACTTCAGAGCTTATTATCTCCCTGGCTTAAGTTTTTCCTGACCTATGATCCTAAACCAACTTTGAGTAAGGTGAAGTGTCCGGTATTGGCTATAAATGGAGAGAAAGATTTACAAGTTCCCTCCAAAGAAAATCTAAGTGCTATCGAAGAAGCCCTCATTGCCGGAGGCAACAAAAACTTTACTGTCAAAGAATTCCCCGGCCTTAATCATCTTTTTCAGACTGCTCAAACGGGATTGCCTGCTGAATATGCGAAGATTGAGGAAACAATTTCACCGGAGGTTTTAAAAATAATAAGTGATTGGATTTTAGAACAAACCCGAAACAAATAATGGGGTAGCTTATTTTGTTATACAATATTGCCAAATGTATTTGTTGGATTATTTTTAAATTACTTTTTCGGCTAAAAGTAACCGGCCAAGAAAATATACCACAGGATGGCCCGTTTATTATTGTCGCCAATCATTCAAGTTTATTAGACCCGGTTATCCTGGGAGTATCGGTTAGACCTAAAGTAATTTTTGTAGCCGCGGCCTATCTTTTCAAAATAGGTTGGCTTGGTTATATGTTAAGAAAGTTTAATTCTATCCCGGTTCAAAGAGAAAATGATATTAAGGCTATAAAGCAATCTTTGGAAATATTGAAGAGAGATGGAGTTTTAGGAATTTTCCCCGAAGGGGGTATTGACCGTCAAAAGAATAATTTACCAGTTAGAGCGGGGGCCGCCTATCTGGCTGCCAAGATAGGAGTACCTATTGTACCTATAAAAATTAAAGGAGCAGATAAGGTTTTGCCGAGAGGAGCAAAATTTATCAGAAGCTTAAACAAAATTGAAGTGGAAATTAAGAAACCAATTTTCTGTTCAAGACAGACTAATAAAAATAAAGAAATTATTAAAAGGGCAGTAGAATCTTATATAAAAGAGATATATTAAAATGGAGTTGAAAAAATATGCCTATAAAGATTATTATTGAAAACAAAAAACCATTAACCTTAAAAATTAAAAATTTGCTATATTTTTTCAAAATAAAAAGGATTTTCTTCTTTTTTATCGAATTCTTTTATTAAGGGAAGGGAAATTATGTCAAAACATATCGGAATAGTCGGATGTAGTGCAGAAGGTGCAGCTCTTTGTTATCGTACAATCTGTAAAGAAGGAACAAGTATTTTGGGAAGGTACGCTCATCCGGAGGTTACTATGCACACCTTCCCCTTAAGTGAATATATGCGGTATATCGAACAGGGGGATTGGGAAGGAGTTGCAGATTTAATGTTATCCTCGGTATCTAAATTAGCAAAAGTGGGAGCAGATTTTGCAATATGTCCTGATAACACCATACATCAGGCATTCGATTTGGTGGTCAAAGAATCACGAATTCCCTGGCTTCACATTGCACAGGAAGTTGCCATTGAAGCAAAACAAAAAGATTATAAATGCCTGGGAATTTTGGGTACACGATATTTAATGGAGGGACCGGTTTATCCTGCCAAGATTACTGCGGTTGGCATTGGACACATGATTCCCGAAGTAAAAGATAGAGAGAGAATTAATAAGATAATTTTTGATGAATTAGTTAATGCTTGTTTTACTAAAGAGGCGCTTAGCTATTTTAAAGAAGTCATCGATGAATTAAAAAGCAAAGGGTGTGACGCGGTAGTTCTTGGCTGTACCGAAATACCGCTGTTAGTAAATCAAGAGAATTCATCTCTACCTATACTTGATTCTACCAGACTCCTGGCAAGAGCTGCTTTGAAAGAAGCAACAAGATAAAATCTTTATTAAGGAGGCAAATAAGATAGATGAATAAAATTAATTTAAAAGAAAAAATAGAAATTTTGAATGTGCAAAGAATTATCTTTGCGGTGGTTTTATTTATCTTATTAATTGTGATAGCCAGCATTCTTTTATTAATCTGGTGGCCGGGAAAACCATCGTTAGCAGAAATAACCAATTCCTGGGTCGCCTTAATAATGGTGTATCTGGTTCTCACTATAGCATTATTTGAAAAGCCTATTTACAAGTTCTTTGAAGAATTTTTTACCGCAAAAAAATCAGGGCAGCACGATTCTCAACAGTCAAAACAAGAACAATTTCTCGGTTCAGTTTCAGATATTCATATTGGTGACTTAACCCCTTCTTACGATTTTAATCGGGACAACATATTAAATAAGGAAATTCAAGATGCAGACTCCGTCGTATTAAGAGAAGAAGAGATGGATAAACATATTCGAAAACTGCAAGAAGAAAATATTAAATGGCGATTTCTCTATGCCGATACTTATCTGGTCTTATACGCAAAATATGTTTTATTCTGGCTTCATAAATCCAAATCGGTAAGCCGAGAAGAATATGATAATATATGGCAGCCTAAAATATCCGACCCCGAAGAGCGGGAGGCCATATTAGACGCCCTCCTTGATTTAGAATTTATCCAGGAAAAGGAAGGAGATACTTTTTCTATTACTGAGTTAGGCTCAGCTTACGTAAATTATCTGAAAGAAATGGACAAACAAAAGTAACAAATGGGGTTAAACCCCAAGAACACTAAAACCATTATTTTGCAAGGGTTTTAGAAGAGGTATTTTTCCACAGTTTTCCGCTAATGGGTGAACTCAAGGTTGATTTAAAAATAAATAGAAAGGAGAAGCATGTCTAAAAAAATTAAAAGTGTATGTGTATATGGCATCGGAGGTGTCGGTGGGTATTTTGGCGGCAGAATAGCTCATGAAATTAGCAAGGGTAACCGTGCTGTACAGGTCTATTTCATAGGCCGAGGGGAACATTTAAAAGCCATTCAGCAACACGGGCTGAATCTAATCACCGACAAAGAGGAATTTCTTTGCTTTCCGAATATTGCCACCGATAATATAAGACATATTCCTGCCCCGGATTTATACTTACTATGTGTAAAAGGGTATGACTTGGATAATGCTGCTGCATCAATTTCAAAAAATATATCTGCTGATACGGTAATTCTCCCCTTGCTTAACGGAATAGATATCTATGAGCGCATAAGGGCCAGTTTACAAAAAGCGATAGTCTCACCCGCCTGTGTCTATGTTTCCTCCAGTATTGAAAAACCCGGTACCATCAGACAAAAAGGTCTTGAAGGACATATCATATTTGGTAAAGACCCGAGATACTTAGGTTATAATTATGATTATCTTATTGAATTCTTTAATCAAATGGGGATTAGCAGCACCTGGCATGATAATCCCTATCCGGCAATATGGGAAAAGTATATATTTATTACAGCGTTTAGTTTAATGACCGCCTATTCAGGAAAAAAAATAGGAGGAGTACTCTCTGATGATAAGTTAAAGAGTATGACGGAAAATATCATGAAAGAAGTTGTTTTAATCGGGAAAGCAAAAAATATAGATTTTGAGCAAGATATAGTAGAAAAAACTCTACAAAAAGCCCAGAGCTTTCCCTACGAAACCAAGACTTCATTTCAAAGAGATTATGAAAAGGGAAACACCAGACACGAAGGAGATATATTCGGAGGAACTTTAATCCGTCTGGCAAAAGAACACCATGTCTTAATCCCCACAATTACGGAAGTGTATGGAGAACTAATGGCACGATAAAATTCGAGCGTATCTTACTTCAGGAGGAAGAAATAAATGTTGCAAGAATTAATCCAGGGCGGGTATGGAATTAAAGAAGATTTAAATTGTGCGGAAACTATTTTATATGGTGCTAATCAGGTTTATCATCTTAACTTAAACCCTGATTCTCTAAGACTGGCAGCTGCCTTTGGCGGGGGAATGGCTATCGAAAGTGTCTGTGGTGTATTGACAGCATCCCTGATGGTTTTAGGGAAGCTCTTTGTTCCAGATATTGCTCACAAACATCCGGAAATTAAAGAATTAAGTAAAGAATTATTTGATACTTTTGAAAAAGAAATGGGTGATATTCTATGTAAACCATTAAAGGATAATTACCGAACAGAAGAGAAAAAATGTAGAGAGGTTATTTTGAAAGCAGCGGAAATATTGGATAAGATAGTGGCGAGAGAACTGAATAAAAGGGAATGCTAATTCATTTTATATTCTCTTAAAAAGTTTTTCAAGGTATATTGATTTCATTTGTTTGCTGGCCATCATTTGTTTTATAGGAGGTAGTTTCAGAATAACTGCAAGAACGGCTGCCATCGCCCTGTGGCTGCCAAAGGCTTGATTGTCAAATATAAGTTCCTGCAGTTTCCCTTTTTCTATCGCCATCAAGACAATCCGGTGGACTGAATTGACTGGTGTTATAACCTGTTCCTTACGTCTTTCAAGTGTAATACTTTTATTGGAACATGCCCTAACACAGACCCCGCATCCCAGGCATATCTCTTCATTTATTTTGACTTTTTTAGGCTTGCTGTTTATTCCATCATCATTCGAAACCCACTCTATGGCTTCGATAGGACATACTTTGACGCATTTTCCACACCCCGTGCACTTTTCTTCATCAATCTTAGGAATATATGAGGTGGTTTGAACCGGATGGAGCATCCCGAATTTTTTTGCTGTTACCAGGAATTCGCAGCAACAACCGCAGCAGTTGCATATAAAACTGACATTATTTTTGACATTTTCCCCGCACTGGACAAGATTATATTCATAAGTTTTATGTAACAGCTCCATACATTCTGAGGCTTCTACTCTTCGGGCATAATTGTGTCTTATCAGGGATTTGGCGACATGGTTGAAAGTCATACAGATATCCATAGGAGCATCACATGCTTTTCCCAAATGCTCCCTTTTATGACGGCAATAACACATACTGATTCCGATAGATGATGCGGTTTTTATGATATGACTTGCCTTTTCATAGTCCAGGATGGAAACAAGGTTGTCCTTGGATAGGACTTCCTCCTGTACGAAAGTTCTTCCCAGTAATGTCTCACTACCTAAAAATAAATCCTTAACAAAATCTTCCTCAATATTGAGATACTGGTAAAAGAGTTCCGAAAGCAGCTTTTGATCTAAATCGTGTCTGGTCCTCATCATCGAGAATTCGAAGAATCCTGCCATGGGGGGCGGAAGAACATATTTTTTAATTCCATTATGTTCAGAATCCAGGAGAATGGCTCTGCCAGCTAATTCATCTAATAATTTTTCCGTATTAACTGCATCTAATTTCCATATTCGACTGGCTGTTTTAATGGTGAAAGGTTTTATGGGAAGTTGAGAGACCAGTCCTGCTTCCTTTTCATTGAAAAGGATACTCAATATTTTATATAAGGTCTCAGAAGGAGGAGCTCCCTGGGGAAATTTATTTAGTCTTTCTTCCAGATTTTTATAAGCCGATTTTCCCACCATATGTGACATGATTTACACCTGCATAAAGATTTTTTTATATTCTATCATAAACCTTTATTCCAAGAAAGGGGTATAAATTTAAATAACATAAAACTCTTTATTTGCAAGGATTTCAAAACCTAAAAAACACTCTTTTTTCGAGGGTAAAAAGTATAATTTATCCCTCCTCGGGAATAAAGGGAGAAGGGGCGGGTTGAATAGTTTCCTTGTATTCATGGATAACTTGCTTCTTCCATCCTCCTTGAAAGTAGAAGAAGAGGGCTACAATAGCCGCGATAATATTACTTAAAGCCATTCCCCACCATATACCGGTAGAGCCAAATTGATTACCGAGGAAGTAAACAAGGGGGATTCTCAATCCCCAGAGTCTTACCATATCCACAATCATAGGTTGAACATTATGCCCGGACCCTCTAAATACAGCCATCATTCCTCCGATCAAACCGAAGAAAGGGATACCTAAAGTGAAGATGGTAAGAAAGTGAATCCCTTCAGCAATAATATCCGGTCGATCAGGGATAAATAGTTTAAATAGAGGAATTCTTAAAGCAAAGACCAGAGCGGCTTCCAACAAAGTAATAAGAAATACAACCCGAAGACTTTTCCGGGCGATTTCTTCTACTCGATTAATAAGATTTGCCCCCAGGTTTTGACCGATTAAAGTGATAATTCCTATCCCCAAGCCATCGACAACAATAAAAATGATATTAATCAGTTTATCCCCCACGCCATACGCGGCAATAACTGTTTCCGGATTATTTACTCCGCCGATGATAACCATAACCAGCACGAATCCAAAGGCAGTTGTAGAATGGCCTATTGCTGCCGGCAGTCCTATTTTGAAGATTTTTTTCAGCCATCTCCAAGCCGGGATTAGACCATTTATGGTAATCTTTATGCCTTTTGTCCCTCTAAAGAGGAGGTAGATAGAAATGGAGGCAGCTATGCCCTGACATATGATGGTAGCCAGCGCTGCTCCCAGGACACCTAAATGAGGAAAACGCCACCATCCAAAGATTAAAAAGGGATCGAATATAACATTTAAAGTAACGGTGAAGAGATTTATAAACATTGGGGTTATAGTATCACCTTTTGCAGAGAGAATACTCTGGAAAGTGAAGGCAATAAAAACGAAAGGCATTCCCCAGAAGATAAGCTGCATATAAGTTATCGCTGTTCTGGTGACTGTGGCTGATTTAGTAATAAGAGGGACCAGATAAGGGGTTAATATAAATCCGAATACAGCAATAATCAGTCCAAATATAATGGAAAGAGAAAGCATTTGGCTGGCTATTATATTGGCATTTTTCTTTTCACCTGCTCCGGTATATTGAGAAACGAGAGCCACTCCAGCTATTCCAAATCCGAAGGAGAGAGAAATGAGAAACCAGATCACTGGCCAGGCAATTTGCAATCCAGCGACTGCTTCCCCGCTTTCTGTGGGGGGAAGATGACCCAGCCAGAAGGTATCAGCAAGATGATATAAAGTAAGTAAGAATTGGGAGATCATTACTGGAAAGCTTAATAAAAATATAACTTTTAAAGGATTGCCGGTTAAGATTTCTTCACGGGTAACTTTTCTCATTCTCTCTCCTTCTTGAAGGGTTATAAATTATAATATAACAATTTTTCTTAATATTATACAATTTTTATTTCTACGTGTTTTCCTTATTTGGCAGTATTCCATTTATTTTCTTGAAATTATAGATTTTTTGAAATAAAATAAAACATATTAATAATTAAATATGAAAGAAAAGTAAGATAGGATAGGGTAGAGGATTTTGAAAATATCTATTTCTCAAGAGAATTTAAATACTATACTTGGAATGTTGGCTATATTATTTTGGGGGACTACTATTGCCTTTTCCCGAAGCCTAACAGAGCAGTTAGGACCTTTAACCGCTGCTTCCTGGATATATATGCTGAGCGGTATCTGGGGTTTTATCTACTTAATTAATAAACCGGGAGGAATTAAAAAAATCTTCCAGCTTCCTATTTTATATTTAATAGGTTGTGGAACTTTATTTATTTTTTATATGGTCTGTCTTTATTTGGCGGTGGGATTGGCTTTTAACCGTGAACAGGTCATTGAAGTAAGTATTATTAATTATCTCTGGCCCGGCTTAACTCTGATATTTTCCCTTCCTATTCTGCATAAGAAAGGAAAAATAATTTTAATTCCCGGTATAGTAATTGCCTTTGCTGGATTTTACCTGGCTACAGTAAACAGTGGAATGTTTTCCTGGGAGGTATTCAAAGGAAATTTCCAAGTAAGTTATCTTCCTTATTTATTAGCCTTTATGGCTGCCATTACCTGGGGGCTCTATTCTAATTTAGTTCGCCGCTGGGCTGGCCATACTGAGGGTGGAGCTGTCCCCCTCTTTCTTTTGGTTACTGGGTTAGTCTTAACCACAATAAGGTTTGTGTTTTCAGAAGAATCTTACTGGACACCACAGGTGATAGTAGAGCTTTTATATATGTCTGTCTTCCCCACTTTTTTAGCTTATACTTTCTGGGATAGGGCTATGCGGAAAGGTAAAATTATTCTGGTTGTCTCTCTTTCCTATTTTACTCCTCTACTTTCTATCGTTATCAGTTCTTTATATCTTCAGGTGGTAATTAAGTCTACCCTCTGGATAGCCTGTGGTTTGGTTATTGCGGGAGCCGTTATTTGCAAATTTTCCATTATTGATAAAACCCAAAAAGAATCTGCCTTTAAATAAAATTAAATTTAATTAAGTTAAATTTCCTATATATAGTACTATCTGTTAGATTTTTTTTGAAAAAAGAAGGATTTTAAAATATTATGGAGTATATAAATATAGTAAGGAAAAATAAAAATATGAGGATAGAGATGTGAAATTTGAAATATCAGAAAAGTTTAAAAAATTAATAGTCGATACCGGGAGAGAATTATATAAGCAGAATTTAACCCTCGGGACCTGGGGGAATATTAGTGTTTTGGATTCTGAAGCAGGCCTGGTTTATATTAAGCCAAGCGGTATGGATTATAATGAAATTAACCCCGAGGATGTCATTGTGGTTGATAAGAAGGGAAACACAATCGAGGGGCTCAGGAAGCCCTCTATCGAGATGCCTATGCATCTTTCCATATATAATGCCAGGAAGGATGTAGGAGCAATAATTCACTATCATCCCATTTATTCGAGTGTATTAGCAGTAACCGGCTTCAGTCTTCCGGGAATTTGTGAAGATTTTGTCCAGATAGTGGGAGAAAAAGTCTTATGTGCGAAATATGCTTTACCCGGTTCAGATGAGTTAGCTGAGAACGCAGTTGCCAGTTTAGGAAATAGAAATGCAGTTTTTCTTCTAAATCACGGGACTCTTTGCGTGGGGAAAGATATGAAAGAGACGATGAAGGTTTGCTACGTGGTTGAAAAAACAGCTCATATTTATGTTTTAAGTAAAAGCGTAGGTAAGTGTAGAATAATCCCTGAAGAAGATATTAAAATAATGCAAGATTTCGCCAAAAATTCTTATGGAAAACAGCAAAACAAGTTAAGGCAATAATTCAAAAAGAAGGATAAAATTATTTTTTGATTTTTAGAGGATGAACAATATGGAAGATAGCGAAAAAACCAAGGAACAACTTATCAATGAATTAGCGAAATTAGGTCAGCAGATTACTAAATTAAAGGAATCTGAAATTAAACATAAGAAAGCAGAAGAAGACTTAAAGAAAAGCCAGCAGGAATTTGCAAGTCTCTTTAGCAACTGCCCGCAAGCTTTGCTTTATTTAGATCTTAAGAGTAGTATCTTAAACCTAAACTCTCGCTTTACCGAGCTTTTTGGTTATACTTTAGAAGAAGTCAAAGGTAGAAATATTGATGATGGTATGATTCATTCCCCAGATAAGATAAAAGAAGGAAAATGGTTGTCTGAGAAATCATTAAAAGAGGGTTTTTATTATGAGACTGTAAGGAAGAAAAAAGACCAAACTTTATTCCCAGTAGCCATTTCTGGCCGTCAGGTTATAATTAATGGTCAACTTAAAGGATTTATAGCAACATTTAAAGACATCTCTGAACGTAAAAATATGTTGGATAGGCTGAGAGAGAGTGAAGAAAAATATCGTAGTCTCTATGAAAATATGCCTGGCGCCTACTATCGTACAGATAAAAAAGGAAATGTCATAATGATAAATCCTCCCGGAGCCAAATTAATGGGTTACAACTCTCCCGAAGAGATTATAGGGAAAAATGTGGCAAAGGATTTATATTATATTCCCGAAGATAGAAAGATATTTTTAGAAGAACTGGAAAAGAGAAAGGGAGTTATTAAAGATTTTGAAGTAACCCTAAAAAGAAGAGATGGCACCCCGGTTATCGTCTCTACTTCCAGCCATTACTGTTATGATGAAAGAGGGAATATTATTGGAGTGGAAGGTATCTTTGTAGATATCACTGAGCGTAAAGAAACCGAAATGGCAATTATATATGAACAGAGTTTATTGCTTGCTCTTATGGAGAATATCTCGGATCATATCTACTTCAAAGATAAGAAAAAAAAATTTGTAAGAGTAAATATGGCGAAAGCAAAACATTTAGATATGACTGTCGAAGGGATGATTGGAAAGACTGATTTTGATTTTTACCCCCCAGAATTAGCCCAACAATCTTCGGCAGATGATGATCTGGTCATAGAAAAGGGTAAACCTATTATTGATAAGGTTGAAAAGATTATTCATTCGGATAAAACAGAGCATTGGGTTTCGACTACCAAGGTGCCATGGTATAATAGAGAAGGCAAGATAATAGGGTTAATAGGGATAAGTCGGGACATCAC
>JADBKX010000045.1:0-2435 GCA_014894735.1 Candidatus Sediminicultor sextus
CCCTTACAGCTTATAAGAGGGCTCTGAGAAAATTATAATTTCAGAGAAATAGAGTGGAACCGCGAAATCTTTCGTCTTTACCGATAAGGCGAAAGATTTTTTTATATAATTGAAAGGTTGGTAGATAATTATGAAGAAAAATACGATTAATATCGGGATATTAGGATTGGGCACAGTAGGCCAGGGCGTGCTTAAGATTTTACAGGAAAACAAAGAATTTATCGAACAGGGAATATATCCTTATAAAATATCCTTAAAAAAGATTGCCGATAAAAATAAAGAAATAATCCTTGAGGATAAAAGTTATTATGAAATCTTAACCGATTCAGCCGAAGAAGTAGTTACTGATCCTGAAATAGGTATAGTCGTAGAGACTATCGGAGGGTTTGAACCGGCAAGGAGCCTAATCGTTAGAGCCTTAAAAAAGGGCAAACATGTAGTTACTGCGAATAAAGAGGTAGTTGCCAAAGCGGGGTACGAAATATTGAACCTGGCTCAGAAGAATAAAGTGCATTTTCTCTTTGAGGCCAGCGTGGCAAGTGCCATTCCCATCATAGGTGCACTTTCCCGTTCACTTACTTCTTATCCGTTAAAAGAGATAGTGGGGATTTTAAATGGTACTACTAATTATATCCTTACCAAGATGAGCGAGGAAAATAGAGATTATGAAGATGCTTTAAAAGAAGCGCAAGAAAAAGGGTTCGCAGAAGTCGATCCCGATAAAGATATCAATGGATTTGATTCCCTTAATAAAATATTTATTCTCTCTGCTGTTGCTTTTAAGGCAAAGATCAACCCGAACAATATATACTATGAAGGGATAAAGAATATCTCTAAGACAGATATTGAATATGCCCGGGAATTAGGTTATAAGATTAAATTACTCGCCCTAGCTAAAAACGGAGGCAAAGAATTAGATATAAGGGTACACCCGGCCCTAATACGGGAGGGACACGATTTAGCAAGTATTGGCGGAGCTTATAATGCTATTTTGGTTCATGGAGAAGGGTTTGGGGATTTAATCTTTTCCGGCCTGGGAGCAGGAGCACTGCCAGCTGGCAGTATGATTGTCAGCGATATAGTGGAAATAGTGAGAGATTATGATAATTATAATAGTAAATTTAAATATTTCGAGGAGAAAAAAGTAAAAGATTTTAAGCAAACCCATTCTTCTTATTATTTAAGGATCAGAGTAAAAGACCGGCCGGGAGTTTTGGCGGAAATTGCCGGCTCTTTTGCTAAAAACAAGGTTAGCTTTGCTTCGGTTATCCAGAAGGGCGAGCCAGGAGAGATAGTGGATATTGTCTTTTTAACCCACAAGGCCAAAGAAGGAGATACCCAGGAAGCACTTAAGGAAGTTGCCTGTTTGGACTGTGTAGAAAAAATATGCAATGTAATTAGGGTAGTGGAAATTTGATTTAGTATATCGTATATCGCATATCGTATATCGTAAGAATAGTTAACTGATTAGCGGCTAGATAGTTGGGGATTTATTACTAAACTAGATAACCAACTCACTAACTAACTAATTTAAGGAGAGAATTTATGATAAAAATTAGAGTTCCGGCAACTACGGCCAACTTGGGTCCGGGGTTTGACTGCCTGGGACTGGCTTTAAAATTATATTTAAATCTGGAGATAGAAGAAATAGAAGAGGGACTGGTTATTGAATACCAGGGAGAAGGAGCGGAAAAGTTTTCGGTCAAAAAGAAAGAGGATACCCTAATCTGGAAATCTATAAATTTGGTTTTAAAAAAAAATTATAAAGATATCCCTAAAAAGGGATTAAAGATAAGAGTGCTCAATAAAATACCTATTACCAGAGGATTGGGCAGTAGTGCATCAGCAATCATAGGGGGAATAGTGGGGACAGCCAGACTCTATAATATTAATTTAACTAATCAGGAGATGCTTGAGTTGGCTCTTTCTTTAGAAGGGCATATGGATAATATTGTCCCTGCTCTAATTGGGGGACTTACCCTGGCTTATAAAACAGGCCAAGAGGAGATAAAGTGGACCAGGATAAAAACTCCGCTTGATTTGCGAATTGTGCTGGCGATACCGGAATTTACTTTAAATACAAAAGAGATGAGAAAAATTTTGCCCCAAAAAGTAGCTTTAACCGAGGCGATATTTAATTTAAGCAGATCTGCTCTTTTGGTTAATGCCTTGCAAAATTCCGATTGGGAAGTGTTGGGTGAGGCTATGGAGGATAGACTGCATCAGCCTTATAGGGCACCCTTTATCCCGGGGATTGAAGATATGTTCTCCCAAATTAAAAAAACGGGCTTAGCCGGTGCTGCCCTAAGCGGTTCTGGACCTTCGGTAGTTTCTTTAACCAAAAAGGGCAGAGAGGAAGCGATAAGCAAGATAATGAAAGACGCTTTTTTAAAAGCAGGGATAAATTGTCGTATCTTAGCGTTAGAGGCCGATTT
>JADBKX010000045.1:2535-12195 GCA_014894735.1 Candidatus Sediminicultor sextus
ATTATAGTGCAAAAATACGGAGGAAGCTCGGTAGCAAATATCGAACGGATAAAAAAGGTAGCCGAGAAAATAGTAGAAAAGGCAAAAGAAGGGAACAAAGTGGTGGTAGTCGTTTCGGCCATGGGGAAGACCACTGATGAACTAATCAAGATGGCTGGTAAAATTACCTCCTTCCCTAATGAGCGGGAATTAGACATGCTAATTTCTACCGGCGAACAGGTTTCTATCGCCCTACTGACCATGGCCATTCACTCCCTGGGCTGGGATGCTATCTCTTTTACCGGAATGCAGGCAGGGATTATTACTAATGCCGTTCATACCAAAGCCAAGGTTGCCGCTGTAAACCATAAAAAAATAGAGTCAGCTTTGGAAAAAGGTAAGATAGTTATCGTAGCCGGTTTTCAAGGTATTGACGCTAATGGCGATATTACTACTTTAGGTAGAGGAGGATCAGATACTACCGCTATCGCCCTGGCTGCTCAACTGAAGGCGGACAGGTGTGAAGTCTATACTGATGTTGATGGAGTTTATACTGCTGACCCTCGAATTGTCCCTTCTGCCCGTCGAATTCCGGCAATCTCCTATGACGAGATGGCTGAGATGGCCAGTTTGGGGGCCAAAGTAATGCATTACAGGGCAATAGACCTGGCCAGAAATTATAAAGTAAAAATTTTAGTTAGATCGTCTTTTACTACAGGAGAAGGTACGCTTATAAAGGAGGCAGACCCGATGTTAGAAAAAGTAATCGTAAGAGGAGTAACCCAGGAGACCAATGTAGGTAAAATCGTCGTCCAGGGGGTTCCGGATGTTCCCGGCGTAGCTTATAAATTGTTTAAAGCCCTAGCCGAAAAAGAGATAATTGTAGATATGATTATCCAAAGCGCTCATCATAATCAGGTTAATGATATAGCCTTTACCGTTGCTTTGAACGATTTTAATAAGGCTATCCAAATTACCAAACAAATAGCAGATAAAATTGGGGCCAAAGGAGTAATATCTGAACCGGAAGCAGCCAAAGTCTCCATCGTGGGAGCAGGGATTACCAGCGACCCGGCTATAGCTGCCAGGATGTTCGGGGCTTTAGCCAAAGAAGGGATAAATATAGACATGATCAGCACTGCCGGTATCAGAATATCCTGTCTAATCAGCTCTTCCCGCATAGAAGATGCAGTAAGAGCAGTCCATAAAGAATTTAATTTAGATAAAGTAGGTGAAGAAAAATGAAAACATACAATGTTGCCGTAGTAGGGGCTACCGGAGCGGTTGGAGAAGAAATGAGATTGGTTTTAGAACAAAGAGAATTTCCGGTGAAAAAATTAAGCCTTTTTGCCTCTGGTCGTTCAGCGGGCAAAGAATATGAATTTAAGGGAGGTAAGGTTGTAGTCCAGGAATTAAAAGATGATTCTTTTGACGGAATCGATATCGCCCTTTTTTCAGGAGGAGACGAAGTAAGTAAGTATTTTGCTCCCCTTGCTGTTCAGCAGGGAACCATAGTAATAGATAATGGTAAATATTTTCGTATGGACCCCGATGTTCCCTTAATAATTCCGGAAGTAAATCCAGATGATTTAAAATGGCACAAGGGTTTAATCGCTAATCCCAACTGTTCTACTATTCAGATGGTAATGGCCTTAAAGCCTATCTATGATGAGGTAGGGATAGAAAGAGTGGTTGTAGCTACTTATCAGAGCGTTTCTGGAATCGGGAAAGAAGCTATAGCAGAATTAAAAGCCCAAACAGCCTCTATTGCCAAAGATGAAGAATTCGAGATCAAAGCTTATCCTTACCAGATAGCTTTTAATCTTCTCCCTCACATCGGTTCTTTTACTGAAAACGGCTATACTACAGAAGAGATGAAGATGTTAGATGAAACCAGAAAGATATTGGGAGACCAAAATATTAGAGTTGCTGCTACCACAGTGAGGGTCCCGGTCTATCGGGCTCATTCGGAAGTAGTCCATATAGAAACCAAAAAGAAAATTTCTCTTCAGAGGACCCGGGAAATATTGAGTGCCTTCCCCGGGGTTAAAGTGATTGACAATCCGGAAAAATTAGAATATCCTCTACCTTTATTTGCCGAGGGAAAGGATGAAGTCTTTGTAGGCAGAATCAGAGAAGATATCTCTACCGAAAACGGCCTGGTGATGTGGATAGTCTCCGATAACCTGCGAAAAGGCGCTGCCCTAAATGCCGTCCAAATCGCCGAGCAGCTAATAAAATAACAGGGAACAGCGGTCCTCTGGCAGGTTTTATACACCCTTTTCCTTTCTTTATCAATACCATCAATTCTTAAACTTCTAATCATCTTCCGACGGTAAACAGGCAGAAGAAGCAGTCATGGTCTGTGTATGCCAAGTCGTTGTTCAGTTGCCTGCAAAATCATTTTTAACGTTTCGCCATATGATATCCCTGTAATCTCGGCCATCTTGACCAGATGACCATCCCAGCACCAACCCGGGTTAGGATTTACTTCAAGAAGCTTTGGGGTGCCATCAGCAGCGACTCTCCAGTCAAATCGACAGTAATCTTTACACTCCAACCTCTCGGATAGTTTCAAACAACACTCTATAATAAATTTTTCCATATCTTCCGGAAGGTCAGCAGCAGTAGATTTTATATTCCAGTAAGGTGATTCCGGGAGCCACTTAGACTCGTAACCGCATATCTGTGGTAAGTTTTCTGGCAGCATTGAATAATCTGCCATAATGATAGGTAAGACGGTATAAGGTTCAGGAGGATTTCCTATTATCCCGACACTAAGGTCTTTTCCGGTAAGAAGTTCCTCAATCAGAATGGGTTTATCGTAACCAAATTTTTCCCTGATCTCTGAAATAGCATTTACTAATTCTTCAAAACTATTTGCAACACTCATCTGGGTAATTCCAAAACTGGAATCTCCGAAGTTGGGCTTTGCAATGACCGGAAAACTAAAGGGCAATTCAAAGGTAGTATCTTCGGGCTTAATAAAGAAAGCATCCGGTACCGGGATTTCCATCTCTCTTGCGATTCCACGTACGAGTGATTTATCATAACAGTAAGCAAGACATTGGGGTCCAGAGCCGGTATATGCTATACCGAGCATTTCCAATAAAGAGGGTATATGGAGCTCTTTTTGCGCATCATTGTAGTAACCTTCATCGCATAGGTTAAAGGCAAAATTAATTTTCTCTTTCGCCTTCATTAGGTCCTGTATTAAAGTATCGTGATTGGTTAGATAAGTAAAATTATAATTTTTCAGTTCCTTTAATCCTGATTTTAATTGGTCTATAGTGTAAAAATCATCATCATCAAAGATGGTAGAAGGTTTTAAAAGGTCTGCTTTTTGGGGGTCTCCTAAAATGACTACCACATTTTTTAGCTCTTTTTTGGGCTTCTTTTTAACGGGTGTCCATTCTTTTTTGGTCACGGTTGTAACAATGATACATCTTTCCATCATACCCAAATCTTGATTTCGTTTTGAATCAGGAGAAATTTGGCCATGAAAAGTTATGTCACTGAAACCAGCTGTTTCCAAAAGACGAGTTAAATTTTCTTTAGAGTAAAGTCTTTCAGCGTAGAATTGATCTGTTACCATGCCCTTTTCTACATGATTAATAATTTCTCTGGATATGAGACGCTGCTTATCAAGGGAAAGTGAGCGCTCTCTGCAAACAAAATGTTTTTTGTCTATCCACTCCCAAGATCTGCTTTGAAAGTGTTTCTTTAAGTATTCTCCGTCGGTAATCTCAATAAGAAGTTTTCCCCAGGGTTTTAAAACTCTAAATACTTCCTTTAGTACCCTCAGGTCATCCTGGATAGTCTCAAAATAGCCGAAGCTGTTACCCAATATGGTTACAGCATCAAAAGTATCGGATGGAGAGGGAATTTTGCGGGCATCACCCTCTCTGAACTTGATATTCATATCTTCTTTTTTTGCACGTGCTTTCGCTTTTTGGATTAGATAATGGGAGCGATCTAATCCTTCAATATTTTTAAAATTTCTCCTGGCCAATTCGAGGGAATGCCTACCCTGTCCACAGCACAAGTCAAGAATTTTATCTTCAGGTGAGAGTTTCAGAATATCTAAAAATTGGGTAATTTCACTTGCAGTTATACTCAAGTCGTCTACGACATCACCATCAGTTTTTAAATAAAGATAATTAAAGATTCGGCTCCACCAGTCCGGGCGAACGTGCTCTTCAAGGTCAGGGACAGGACCTAAAAATACTTTTCGGTCTTTACCATTTTTCCTTCGCTGGGGAGGTTTGTCCGATGTAGTTTTTTGATTCATGGTTCTCCTCTATATTTTCTAAGAATTCTGTATAAATTTTACTTTAACAAAAAAATGCATACTTATTTTTTTATATTCATACTTCTTATACAAAAAATATTTAGGAATGTCAATAGAGCGAACCCTATTTTTCAAATAAAAATTAAAAATTTTTTTACCAGGAAGGAATAAAGGCCGAGCAAATAATAAACGAGATTGCCATAGGAGTCATTTGTAAAAAATATTTGTAAAAAATATTTTGAATATAATTTGTAATTGTGGTAAAATAATAAATTACATGCTTGTCACCATTTAGGATAAAGGAAATAAATATGAGGAAAAATGTAAATTTAAGAAATATTGCTATTATTGCCCACGTAGACCATGGGAAGACTACTCTGGTTGATGCTATGTTGAAACAAAGCGGTACTTTCCGGAAGAATCAAGAAATAAGAGAGAGGGTAATGGATTCTAACGATTTGGAGAGGGAAAGAGGAATTACTATTTTCTCCAAGAATGCATCTGTTTATTGGCGGAAAACAAAGATTAATATTGTTGATACTCCTGGACATGCAGATTTCGGCGGAGAAGTTGAAAGAATACTTCGAATGGTTAATGGCGTTCTCTTGATTGTAGATGCCTTTGAAGGGCCTATGCCCCAAACCAGATTTGTTTTACGTAAAGCAATGGAATTGAATCTTATTCCTATCGTAGTTATCAATAAAATAGACCGGCCCAATGCTCGGCCTGCCGAAGTATTGAATGAAATCTATGATCTATTTATTGAACTGGGGGCAAAGGATGACCAGATCGATTTTCCGGTTATTTACACTGACGCACGTGCAGGTGTTTCCGGATTTTCTGCGGAGGATTTAGAGGATGATCTTGAACCTCTTTTTTCAACCATTTTGAAGCATATACCTGCTCCTTTAGTAGAATACAATGCTCCCCTGCAATTACTGGTGACTAATCTTATTAATGATGATTATGTAGGAAAAATAGTGGTTGGACTTATTAGTCGTGGAAAAATTGAAGAAGGGGAAACCGTATCTTTAATCAAGCGGGACAAGAGCCAAGTATTATGTAAAGTTATAAAGCTTTACCTTTTTGAAGGTTTAAAAAGGAAAGAGGTAAAAAAAGCTGAATCAGGAGAAATTGTGGCAATAGCCGGAATCAGTGATGCTAATATTGGAGAGACTATTGCCTGTAAAGAAAAACCGGAAGCTTTATCAAAAATCAAAATTGACGAACCAACTTTGACTATGGATTTTATTGTAAATAATAGTCCATTTGCCGGAAAAGAGGGTAAATTTATTACCTCTCGACATTTAAGAGAGAGGCTGTTTAAAGAAATAGAAACCAATGTAAGTTTGAAGGTGGAAGAAGCCGAATCTACAGATACTTTCCATGTTTCGGGAAGGGGAGAGCTTCATCTTTCTATTTTAATTGAAAACATGCGTCGCGAAGGTTATGAATTTCAGGTTTCTAAGCCCAAGGTTATTTTTAGGCATATTGATGGAGAAAAGTACGAACCGATAGAACTAATGACCTGTGATATTCCTAAAGATACCATGGGGGTAGTTATGGAAATTTGTGGGAAAAGAAAAGCAAAATTAATTAACATGATTGACTTTTCTGATGATCAGCTTCGACTTGAATTTGAAATTCCGGCAAGAGGTTTAATTGGTTTCAGAGATGAATTTCTCACCAGGACAAAAGGTAAAGGCATCATGCACCACCTCTTTCTTAATTATCAACCTTACAAGGGGCATATCCCCAATCGCCCTAAGGGAGTATTAATTGTCTATGAAAGCGGATTAACCAGTACCTATGGTCTTCACAATGCTCAAGCAAGAGGTACATTATTCGTAAATTCGGCAACAGAAATCTATCAGGGGATGATTGTTGGAGAAAATAGAAAAACGGGAGATATGGAAGTGAATGTCGCCAAGAAAAAACATGTTACAAATATGCGTGCAAGTGGTTCAGATGAAGCACTTCGTTTGGAGAATCCTCGCCAGTTTTCCTTAGAGCAAGCATTAGATTATATTGAAGAAGATGAATTATTAGAGATAACACCTTCTAATATACGCCTTAGGAAAAAATTATTGGATTCTCACTCTCGGTATCAACAGAAAAAAAGTTTTAAAAATGCAGTAGTATGACAGGGGAAGGTTCTTTGACATACGTCCCCTGTCATTCGTTAGCTTGAGGAGAAAAATTATGACAGATAAAATTAATTTTGAGCATCTCGGCCTTTCTCAAAGGGTCTTAGATGCTATTCATCAGAAAGGTTTTGAAGAGCCATCTGAGATTCAGGCCTTAACCATCCCCGTAATGTTGCGGGACGATACCAATATAATGGTACAGGCTCAGACAGGTACCGGCAAAACAGCTGCATTCGGACTGCCTTTAATAGAAATGATAAACCCCCTTAAGAGAAGTGTACAGGCTCTTATCATTACTCCTACAAGAGAGCTTGCCATACAGGTTTCCGAGGAGATTAGCTCATTAAAGGGAGATTCCGGTATCCAGGCCATTCCTATCTACGGAGGGCAATCGATCGATCAGCAGCTGAGGCGCCTTAAAAAAGGAGTGCATATTGTTGTAGGTACACCCGGAAGAGTTATCGACCACCTCAAGAGAAAAACACTCAATCTCAAGGATATCGAGTATCTGGTCCTTGATGAGGCTGATGAAATGCTTAACATGGGGTTCATTGAGGATATGGAAGAGATAATGAAACATACCAATCCCCGAAAAAGGACCTTTCTTTTTTCGGCCACCATGCCGTCCAGGATCAAGACACTCGCCAGTAAATACATGGGGGATTATAAATTTATTACTGTCGAGAAACAACAGCTTACCACCAGTCTTACGGAACAGATATATTATGAAGTTAAAGCTGCTGACAAATTTGAGGCATTGTGCAGGATCATTGATATTGAAGAAGATTTTTACGGGTTAGTTTTCTGCCGGACAAAGAATGATGTCGATGATGTTGCCGGTCATCTTATTGACAGAGGGTATGATGCTGATGTCATTCATGGTGATATTTCACAGGCCCAAAGAGAAAAGACCCTGGATAAATTTAAGCAAAAAAAGATTAATGTGCTGGTGGCAACTGATGTAGCCGCGCGTGGTATAGATGTCAGTAATATGACTCATGTCATTAATTATTCTCTTCCTCAGGACCCCGAATCATATGTGAACAGGATTGGTCGTACGGGGAGAGCAGGTAAACAGGGAACGGCCATAACCTTTATTACACCGAGCGAATATAATAGACTGATGTTTATTCAGCGTATAGCAAAGACCGATATAAAAAAGTCAAAAGTACCAAATGTTAAGGATATCATTAAAGCAAAGAAAAAGAAGATAAACGAAGATATAACAGCTATTAACAGCGAAGGGATAGATAATACCTACTATAATTGGGCTAAAGAACTTCTTGATAATACTAATCCTACTCAGATACTTGCCAAATTACTAAATTATAGTTTTGATGATAAACTTAACCCCGGTCTGTATAACGAAATACAGGATTTATCAGATAAAAACAGAAAAATAGAGATGGAAGGCAAAGCAAGGCTATTTGTGGCATTGGGTAAGAAAGATAAGATAAGTCCTAGCAAACTGGTAAAGTTTATTATCCAAAATACAGGGGTTAGGAATTCTGTTATTGACCAGGTGGAAGTGTATAATGATTTTTCCTTTATAACCGTACCTTTTAAAGAAGCCGAGATTATTTTAGGTGTCTTTCAAAAAAAATCCGGGAAGAAAAAATCATTGGTAGTTAAAGCCAGAAAAAAAGTAAAATAGTTATTCTTATCAAGTTCTGTTTGGCAAGAAAAAATATTAATAAATAGAGACAACAAGTCCCATTTTCTTATAAAACATCTACATTTCCCAGCACAGCGTGTAAATATATTATAAATAAAGAAAAGGAGGAGATCTCATGAATAATACTCGGTTAAGAAAGACTTTATCAATCCTAAATTTATTAGGCTTTCTCGGTATGGTTATCGTAAACTTTCTTGCTGTCACACTTCCTTTAAATAACAAGACAACCGGTGAGTTATCTGATCAATACCCTAACTTGTTTGTTCCGTCAGGATTTACTTTTTCAATTTGGGGAGTAATCTACCTATTACTTGCTATTTTTATTGTTTATCAGTTGGTCTATGCTTTTAGAAAGAATACGCAAAATATTTCTTTCCTGGAAAAAATAGGTATCCTATTTTTCGTTTCTTCTCTTGCCAATTTTAGCTGGATTTTTGCCTGGCACTTTGAAATTATCCCTCTATCCCTTTTTCTTATGTTAATCCTGTTGGGTTCTTTAATGGCCATCTATATAAAACTACATATTGGTAGATCGGATTCATCAAGATCTGAAAAATACTTGGTTCATCTTCCCTTTAGTGTGTATCTTGGTTGGATTACCATAGCAACGATTGCCAACACCACCGCACTTTTGGTAGATCTTGGCTGGAATCGATTTGGGCTCAGTGAACAATTCTGGACTGTATCGGTCATCATTATCGGTATAGCAATCTCACTTACTATACTTTTTTATCGAAAAGATATTTTCTACTGTCTGGTAGTTGATTGGGCTTTATTCGGGATACTAATAAAACGACTTACTGCCGATGTTGTGCCAGTTCAAAGTATAATCACGGTTGTTATCATTGGATTAACTGTTATTTCACTTGGAATAATTGTACAGATAATAAGAAGGAAGTCTTACTAGAAAAAAGCAAGCAGTGCCATTCAGGAAGAAATGGTGATAGTTTCTTCAGCTTTAGAAGAGATTATTAGTGAGATGCCGGAATTAGTGATCCCGGAGAGGAAAGGGATGCCACATATGTCTCATATCACATAAAAGAGTAAATAAGGAGACAGGATATGACGGGTGTAAAAATAACAAAAGGATATATTCCCGGTTCGATTGGCCGGATTGCCGAACTTCATGGTACCTACTACCATGAACATTGGGATTTCAAACTGTTTTTTGAAGCAAGGGTAGCTACCGAGATTTCAGAGTTTCTTGGAAGATATAATGAAAAGCAGGATGGTTTTTGGACTGCTTCAATTGGGGGTCGTGTGGAAGGCTCCATTGCGATCGATGGTATCCATGCCGAAAAAGAAGGAGCACATCTTCGTTGGTTTATCGTTTCTGATGTCATGCGTGGAAAAGGAGTCGGAAATTGGCTGATAAATGAGGCGATTAGTTTTTGTAGAAATAAAAAATATCAACGCATATACCTTTGGACTTTTAAAGGCCTTGATGCAGCAAGACACATCTATGAAAAAAATGGTTTTAAATTGGTAAAAGAATTCACCGGTGATCAATGGGGTACAAAAGTAGAGGAGCAGCAATTTGAATTACTACTTGAATGACATCCCGGGTT
>JADBKX010000067.1 GCA_014894735.1 Candidatus Sediminicultor sextus
CCAGCGTAAATAAAACCAATGAAGAAAATGAGATTAATTCTATCTGGCAGGATTTCAAATCAAGTATCGGAGCAGAACTAAAAGTAGATTTTAATCAAAAATATGATTCCCCTTTTACCTTAAGATTAGGGGCAGCTAAAGCCCTGACCAGTCCCAAAGGATATGATATCTACATCACTTTAGGTACTTCCTTCTAAAAAGTTTCCTAAAGGTGCCAGGCACCTTTAGGAAACTTTTTACCTCTATAATAAGCCAACTTTACTGTGATCGCCTAAAATAAATTCGTATACTCGGGGTAGGTCTTTAGAATGATAAATTTCCACGCCCCTACCTATCAGGCACCTTTGCATTCGTCCCTTTATATATTCCAGTTTACTCTCATCTAAAACTACACTGCACTCAATTTCACTCTTTATTATTTCTACCCTCTCAGAAATAGAAGTAAAGGGTCCTATATAAGAATCGATTATCTTAACCTTTTCTCCTATTATTACCGGACCTACTATCTTAGAATTTATAATCTCCGACCCTTTTCCGATTTTTACCCTTCCCGAAATCTGAGACTTCTCATCTACCTTCGCTTCACTAATATCTCTCTCAATATCCTCTAAAATCAAGCGATTGGCTTCTAAAATGTCATCCGGCCTACCTGTATCTTTCCACCAACCCTTAATTACTTCAGCCCCCACTTTATAACCCTTATCAATCATCCATTGGATGGCATCGGTAATCTCTAATTCCCCTCGGGCAGAAGGTTTTATACTTGTAATGGCCTGATGAACATTTTTATCAAAAAAATAGACCCCTATTAAAGCTAAATTACTGACCGGCTCTTTAGGTTTTTCCACCACCCGTACGACTCTTCCCCTTTCCAGCTCAGCAACTCCAAATTGCCTGGGATTGTCCACTTCAGTCAACAACATAAAGGCATTATAATTTCCTTCAATAAATTTATTGGCATAGTTTTCTACCCCGTTCTTCAGCAGGTTATCCCCTAAATACATCAAAAATTTATCTTCTCCTAAAAAATCCCGCGCCACTGATACCGCATGCGCCAAACCCAGGGCTTCCTTCTGTTCGATATAAGAAATGTTCACTCCCCACTTACTACCTTTTTGAAGCTCACTCTTTATGTCCTCTCCGGTCTCTCCAATGATTATGCCAATATCTTTTATTCCACAATCCTTAATCGCCTCTATAGCATAAAACAATACCGGTTTATTGGCAATGGGAATTAAATGTTTGGCGCTCGTATGAGTTAGCGGTCTAAGGCGAGTGCCTTTCCCGGCACAAAGAATAATTGATTTCAATTTAGTTCCTCCTCTTTTAAAACAATAATTTCCCGATATTTCGGCTTAAAATATGTCTGGCATCTCTAAATATTTTAGGATTTTTTAAAATTTCTATAAAAATCGCAGAATGGTTTTCAAAATTAGCGGCCCTCTCAATAATTCCAGCATTTTTCTTAAACAGCATAAATATGTTCTTTAATTCTTTTTCGTTTACCTCTTCATATAATTTTCGAGCCTTTAACCCAAATTTAATTTCTCTCCCATATTTCTTCTTCAACCGTCTATCGTATTCATCCAGCCTATTATCTCTAATGCATTCTGCTAAAAGCTCTGCCGATTTTAATCCATAATATATCCCGCCACCGGTTAAAGGTTTTACTTGAACAGCCGCATCTCCCACTAAGGCAATATTCTTGTAATAGTTTTTCGTTAACCCTACAGGAATTATTCCGGCTAATTTTCCGATAATTTCTCCTTTAATTTTGAAATCCCGTAAAAATCCTATTAAATCTTCACGAGCATTTTCCGAAATAACTCCCACACGGAAAACATTATTACCCTCAGGGATAACCCAAATAAAAAAAGGAATACCTTCTCGAAGATGTACCTGAGTGATTTTGCTACAAAGCAAATTCTCTTCTACTTTTATTCTATATTGAACTCCCAAATAGTATTTTATATAACCTTTTTTTTTATCATTTGCATAACCATTATCCACGAAATTTATATATTTTCTCACCCGGGAATTTGCGCCATCAGCTCCAACCACTAAATCGGTATAAATATCCTCAACTTCAGTCTTAAGTATATAACCAGACCCTTCCTTATTTATCTCTATTAACTTCTTTCCGCATTCTACCTCCAAGCCTTGGCTTAAATTTTTATCAAACTTCTCACGATCAATTACATGAGCTACGCCTTCTCTATTGATTTGAAAATTATCATCTCTGTAGCAAACTAAAGCTCCATTAATTTGATTAATAATAGAGCTTTCAGAGAGAGGAAGCAGGGTATTTTCAAAAACTTGTCTTCCTACAAGCCCGGCACAACTAACTGGCTTTCCCACTTCTCGATGCTCTTCAATTATCCTGGTTTTAAAACCATATTTCTTCAGCAGTTGAGCCGTATAGCATCCTACAGGACCTGCACCGACAATAACTATTTCCATATAAATTCCTCAAATTCCTCTATTTTATTATATATTAACAGATGCTCTATACTAAATATATATTCTACAAATATATTAAAAAATCCTTCTTTTCTAATAATTTTCTATCTAAATTTCAGATCCTGGTACTTTTCTTTTAAAAAAGTTAACCAAAGGTGCCTGGCACCTTTGGTTAACTTTTTTCATTTTATCAGTTCACAAGCGATTTTTGCGGCTAACCGAGCATTATTTTTTACCAGCGCAATATTAGCTTTCAGGCTTTTGCCGCCGGTTAATTCTTTTATCTTGTTTAATAAATAAGGAGTCAGCTTCTTTCCTTTGACCCCTTCCTTCTCTGCGGCGCTAACCGCCTCTTCTATCTTTTCATTCATATACTCCATTGAAAGGGCATATTCCTCAGGAACGGGATTAGCAATTATCATTCCCCCTCCTAATTTTAAATGCTCCATAGCTCTTATTATCTTCGCCGCCTCCACCTCATCATTTACCACATAATCAACCTTTAGTCCGCTTTCCCGACAATAAAAAGCAGGCAGCTCTTCACTCCCAAATCCGATCACCGGTAC
>JADBKX010000116.1 GCA_014894735.1 Candidatus Sediminicultor sextus
GATTATGAAAAAGCTATTGAATCCTTTAAACAGGTGATACGTATTCTGCCGGATTATACTTTTGCCCACTATGGCCTGGGAATGATTTATCTGGTTCAGGGGGATAAAAACGCTGCCCTGGACGAATATAAAATTCTCAAAGATTTAGATCAAGAGACAGCAGATCGATTGTTTGATATGATTTATAAATAATCAAGGAGACACCTTAATATTTTATTTACCATATTTATTGAATGAGGCATGAATGATAAAAAAAATAAGCAATTATAAGCATATTATCTGGGATTGGAACGGAACCTTGGTGGATGACGTCTGGTTAGTAGTAGAAATAATGAATAAGATGTTAAAAAAACGCAGCTTACCCAGGATTGATTCAAAAAAATATAGGGAAATATTTGATTTCCCGGTAACAAAATATTATTTAAAACTGGGATTCGATTTTTCTGCTGAATCATTTGAGGAGCTTACTGATGAGTTTATTAGCGAATATTACAGGCGTTTTAATGAGTGTAAGCTATTTGATGAAGCAGAAGAAGTGCTGCAAAAGATAAGAGATAGAGGAATATCTCAATCAATTTTATCTGCTTCAAAAGAAGATGTCCTGATAGAGAAAATTAAACATTATGGAATCGATAAGTATTTTTGTAGAATAATAGGTTTAGAAAACCACTATGCCGAAAGTAAAGTCGAGAGAGGAAAAAAGTGGATAGCTAAGTTAAATTTAAACCCGCAAGACGTGCTTTTAGTAGGAGATACTATCCATGATTACGATGTTTCAAAATACATCGGCTGCGATTGTCTGCTGGTTGCCAATGGACATCATAATTATGAGAAGCTTGCAAAGCTGGAGGTTGATGTTATCAGCACATTAAAAGAGATAATTCAGGTTTAAAAGAATTAGAATAGGAAGAGCGTGAAGACAATTTATGCTTAATATGCATAGAGATTTAGAATTATTTATTATTCTTGTTTTTATTTGAGGAAATAGAAAACCGGAATATCACATAGTTTCATAGAAAAAAAAGATTTTTAATTTAAAAAGTAGTATAATTATAAAAAATAGTTGATATATCTATTAAGTCTAATAAATATATTTTTAATGACCGTACTTTTTTAGTATCAATATATATCGAGGTGAGGGGAAAGACCTATCGGATATAGGGCAGTATATACAAATTGTTGGTAAATAAATGGGTACGGGCCGTGTTAGAACTCATAGAATATTGCTAGCTTAATAAATAATATCGGTTAAAGTTTATGTTGGAATAATCTAGTCTAAAGAAAGGAGAGAGTGAGTCTATGTTACGTTGGGCAGTAATATTTTTTGTGATCGCAATTATTGCAGCGTTGTTGGGATTTACAGGCATTGCGGGTTCGTCCATGCAGATCGCTAAAATCTTGTTCTTTGTTTTCATAATTTTAGCGGTGGTTATCTTTATTTTCGGAAGAGTTTAGTCCTTATAATTCTCCAATTGATAAACCTAAAACGAGAAACCGCAAAGGAATGAGTAAAAATATTTTTATTTTTGTAAGTTGTTTTAAATAAAAGAAGAATTTTTAAAATAAACTATAGTATATAATAAATAAAGGTAATTTAAAGTGAATATTTATGCAATGATATGATGATAAAATTACAGGTATAAAATAAATAAATAGGAGGTAATGGAAATGAAGACAAGTCATTTTTATAGAAAATCAATCAAAAGATGGTTGTTTATTCTTTCCATTTTATTGCTTGTGTGTTTCGCCTTCGGTATTTTTGTTTACGCTCAAAGTGCCGAACAAACCGAGATTAATAAAAGTATCCAACTGATTAACCCTCGTCCCGTATTTTCATTAAGGCTGCGGTTAGGATTGGAGAGAGGAGATAGCACCAGTTATGTCCCGGGAGAAAGAATGGCTTTAGCTTTTGAATCCAGCAAAGATGCCTATGTCACGATCTATCAGTATGATCCGGAAGGAAGAGTAAAAATTATCTTTCCCAACCAATCGAATCCCCATGACTTTGTTCAAGGGGAACATTTGTACCAAGTTGAGGGCCTGATCCTACCATTGGACAGTGGATTCGGACCAGGCTATATTCAGGCATTTGCCACAATCAGGCCTTTGCTGATGGTGAGGGATAATAGATATCCAGATATTCTGGCGCAAGAATTTCCCGTCATCAGTTTTAGCTTGGGGGACTTCACCATCAATTTACGCAACTTACTTCATCAACAACCCCTCGAAAACTGGGTTTCCAGTAATATCCTGGAATATCAAGTCGTACAGCCATACTATGCCTCTGAGAAAGTGGGTAGTGTCATGGCAATTTCTTTTCCTCGAGGAGCCGAAGTTTACCTGGATAATGAGTATTACGGAATATCTCCCAAACGGATTGCAGATATTCAAACCGGCCAACACCTGCTTGAATTTGTCATGCCTGGTTATGAAATATGGAGTAAAACCGTTACCGTCTCCAGTAATCTCACCACCCAGATGGAAGCCGATCTTGTCCCCGTGGAAGCTTACGGGGAAATCTCCTTGACCTGTGACCAGCCTAATGCCCTTATCTTTATTGATGGGATAGAATACGGTAAAACAACCGCACCAAAAGGCACCTTTATTATCAGTGACATTACAGAGGGATATCATGAATTGACTGTTATGAAACCCGGAAGTAAAGAGTACCGAACCTGGACTCAAACCGTAAAAGTATTGGGTGGCGAAACCTTACCTATTTATGTTTCTCTTTCTAAATCAAACTTTTAAGGATAAAAATAAAAAAATTAGGGCTCTATTAATTATACAATTTATATATTATATAGTTAATTAATAGACAGGCGAGACGCCTGTCCTACTAACGACTAACGACTATATAAAGCGGTAGTTTCTTAACCCGTATCAGGTCGAGATATAAAGTGTTTATGAAATAAAAGGAGCAGAAGCCTCCCTCATAAACAGCGAGATTAAGAGGCTATTTTAAAACAGAAATTAAAATTAGTT
>JADBKX010000145.1:0-16012 GCA_014894735.1 Candidatus Sediminicultor sextus
GCCGGAAGAAACAGAAGATTTAAAATGTTTCTATCCGACATCAGTATTAGTTACCGGTTTTGATATTATTTTCTTTTGGGTGGCTCGAATGATAATGATGGGATTAAAGTTTCGTGGTGAAGTACCATTTAAGCAAGTTTATATAAATCCCCTAATTAGAGATGCAGAAGGTAAAAAGATGAGTAAATCAAAAGGGAATGTTTTAGATCCCTTAACCGTGATTGATGAATATGGCGCTGATACTCTACGTATTACCCTTGCCTCTTTAACTATACAGGGAAATTATATCTGCCTCTCAGAAGAGAGAATTAAAGGATTTAGAAATTTCACTAATAAAATATGGAATGTGTCGAGGTTTTCTATAATGAATCTCAAAGATTTTGATATTGACAAAATAGAAAAAGAAAAATTAAAAATGACCTTAGTTGATAAGTGGATAATCAGCAAGTTAAATGAAACAATAAAAAAATCCACCGAGTGTCTTAATGAATATAAATATGGAGAAGCCGCCAAAATTATTTATGAATTTACCTGGAACGAGTTTTGTGATTGGTACATAGAGTTTAGTAAACCAAAATTATATCAAGAGAAGGATACAATAGAAAAACTGACATCTCAATATATCCTGTGGTTTGTTTTAGAAAATACCTTAAAGCTTTTACACCCTTTTATGCCTTTTATAACTGAAGAAATATGGCAAAGGCTGCCTCATAAAGGGGAAAGTATCATGGTTTCACCCTGGCCAAAATATAAAGGAAAATATATGAATAAAGATGCAGAAAATAAGATGGAAACAATAATGAGCATCATTAAAACTATACGTAATATTAAGTCAGATATGAATATTCCATATAGCCAGGAGATCGATTTATATTTAAATGTTAATGGAAAATATAAACTAAAGTTAATAGAAGAAAATATTAATTATATCGAAACCATGATTAAAACAAAATCGTTAGAGGTAGGAACAGAGATTAAAAAACCAGAGTATTCAGCTACAGGCGTTTTAGAAGGAGTAGAAATATTTATTCCCTTAAAAGATATAATAAACATTTCAGAGGAGATAGCTCGATTAGAGAAAAAATTAAATAAAATAAATAGTGAGTTTAATTTAATTTGTAAAAAGATTAATAATAATGATTTCCTGTCCAGGGCTCCAGAGGATATTGTTAAGAGGGAAAGAGATAAAGCAGATGATTTAAGAGATATTAAAGAAAGATTAGAAAATAACCTGAAAAGTTTTAAGAGGTAAATGTGATAACTTATTCAGAAGCAATAGATTATATTTATGATTTAACTAAATATGGGATAAAATTAGGATTGAAAAATATAAACTATTTGCTTTATCTTTTAGGCGAACCTCATAAAAAATTAAAAATAATTCATGTTGCCGGGACAAATGGAAAGGGGTCAACCTGTTCCTCAATTAGTTCAATTCTTCAATCCGATGGTTATAAAGTTGGTCTCTACACTTCTCCTCACTTAGTTGATTTTGCCGAAAGAATCAAAATTAATCATAAACAAATAGACAGGAAAAAAGTAAGCGAGCTATTAGAAAGAATCAAACCTTACATAGAAAAGGTTGCCAATACCCCTTCCTACAATCACCCTACCTTCTTTGAAGTTATCACTTCTATGGCTTTTCTCTATTTTTTTGAAGAACAGGTAGACTTTTTGGTTTTAGAAGTAGGATTAGGTGGAAGGTTGGATGCTACTAATGTTTGCGAACCTTTAATTTCTGTCATTACTCATATCGATTATGACCATATGGATCAATTAGGGAATAGTTTACAGGAAATTGCCAGAGAAAAGGGAGGAATTATTAAACCGGAGGGGATTGTAATATCTTCTAATCAATATGAAGAGGCATATAATGAGATCAAGAAGATAGCCGAAGAGAAAAATTCTCTTATTTACAGCATAGGAAGAGAAATAAATTACAAAATAGTTAAATCTGATATTAAGGGTGTAATATTCGATTTAAAAGGAATTTATCATGAGTATAAAAATCTTCATACTCCCTTATTAGGCAGACATCAAGCAGACAATTCGGCTACTGCTATTACAGCCATAGAAGCACTAAAAATTAGAGGGGTAAACATTACTGAAAAAGCGATAAGGGCCGGCTTGGAAAAAGTTAAATGGACAGGGAGATTGGAAATCATTCAGCATAAGCCTATATTAGTATTAGATGGGGCACACAATCCCAATGGAGTAAAGGTAGTGCGAGATGCCCTGAAAGAGATATTTTCCTACCACCGGCTTATTTTGGTATTGGCTATTTTTGCTGACAAAGATTACAAAAAGATGATACAAATAATAGTGCCTAACGCAGATTTAATTATTGCTACTAAGACAGAAAACTCTCGGGCAACTTCTCCTCGGATAATCGCTAAAGAAGCGGCAAAATATATAGATCAGAATAAAATAATTGTTACCGAAAATATTCCTCAGGCCATAAATTGTGCTTTATCAAATTCCAAAGAGGATGATTTAATATGTATAACCGGATCGCTATATACTGTAGGCGAAGCAAAGAGATATTTTGACATTAAAAATCAAGAAAATTAATAATTTAAAACTAGCAGGTAGAATTTTTCACTAACGACTAATTTAATTGGAGAATTGGTCAATCGGTAAATCGGTAAATTATTTTAATGGTTTCCGCTTTTAATTTATAGTTTAAAAATATAATCTCTATAGAAGTAAGGAGAGCCCAAAAATGTTTAACCTTTCAAATCAAGAAAAAATTACCTTAATATTGTTATTAGTATTGATAATAATTGGTGTAGGAATAGTTTTGAATAAAAATATTAATAAAGAAGATAATTTTATAGTAAATCGTGCTTCAGATATTTCAGAAAATAACCCTGCAATGCAAATAGAAATTCCCCCGGTAATTATTCATATCGCTGGTGCAGTTAAAAATCCCGGAGTGTATCAATTAAAGCCAACCGATAGGATTGTTGATGCAGTAAAAATTGCAGGAGGAGCAACCGAAGAGGCAAACCTGGATTTGATTAACCTTGCTGCTCTTCTTGAGGATGGCCAAAAAATAATTGTTCCTTATAAAGCTTATAGCGAAACTGGTGAAGAAATTAATGCAAATACCTATAACCAGGTGGCAAGTGCGTTTTCATCTTCTCCGGTTTCTACCTCTGCGAAAATTAATATTAATACCGCTAATGCGACAATGTTACAAACTTTATCCGGAATTGGACCGGTTCTTTCAGGAAGGATAATAGAATATAGAAATCAGAATGGATTGTTCGGAGTGATTGATGATATAAAGGATGTTTCTGGAATTGGAGAAAAAAAATTTGAAGGAATTAAAGATTTAATTTGTGTCCAATAAAAAATAGTTCTTCAGATAATAAATACAATGTTATTAGACCCTTACCTACCATTTTAACCCTATATATAATAGGAATAATCTATGGTAAATTCATTCATATTAATCTGATATTTTTATTTTTGATTATAATATTGTTAATGTTAATTTCTATTATAAGTTTTGTAAAGCAGTGGAATACAACCACTGCTTTATTATTTTTAATACTATTTTTAATCGGTATATTCAATTATAACCTTAATTCTAATCCTGTTGGAGCTAACCATATAGCAAATTTTGTAGAAGATAAGAAGTTAACTATTGTTTGTACGGTTTTAGACAAAGAATATTATCCCAATCAAGAGAAAATATCTTTTAAGGTAAAAGCAAACCAAATAGAAAGAGGAGATTACAGCATTAGAACACAAGGCCTAATATTAGTGAATACCTATTTGGGTGATTGTCCATATGAATATGGAGATGTGCTTAAAATTAAAGGAAAATTAGAAAAACCTGAAGGACCGAAGAATTTTGGTGAGTTTGATTATGAACTATATCTTGCTCGAGAAAAGATCTTTACTTATCTCAATATCTGGCAGGAAAAAGATATTCGAAAAATAGGAGAAAATGATTCTAATTTTTTAGTATCTTTTTCATTATCAGCAAGAGATAAAATAAATGAGATTACAAAAAAGACTTTACCGCCGCCATATAATTTCCTTCTTGTTGGTATGTTATTAGGGGAAAAGGAGTTTATTCCTCCTCATTTAAGAGAAATATTTTCCGAAGCAGGAATTATGCATATATTGGCAGTTTCAGGTTTACATGTAGGAATAATTGCTATGGCTTTACTTGCTTTCTTAAGTATATTGCGGTTACCGAAGAAGTTTAAACTGCCTATTTTGATATTAATTCTAATAATGTATGCATCTATCACTGGTTTTCGTCCTTCGGTATTAAGAGCGACCATTATGTTTATTCTATTATTAGGCGGGAAATTAATCAATAGAACTAGGAATCTTAATATTTCTCTATTTTTTGCAGCGTTTTTAATCTTGCTATCAAATCCTTTGATACTATATGATGCTGGTTTTCTCTTATCTTTTATAGTAACTTTTTCTATTATAAATTTATCGCCAATCTTACAAGGATTATTTTCTAAAATAGTAGTCTGGATTAAAAACCCTTTAGCAGTTTCAACCGCTGCCTGGATAGGAATTTTCCCGCTTTCTGCATATTTTTTTACTAAGGTATCGATCATCTCCATTATTTCCAATATATTTATTATCCCTTTAACCGGGATAGCGATAATATTAGGATTTGCAACCTTTTTTGTCGGACTGGTAAATATCTTTCTAGCCGGCATAATTGCTAATATAAATTACCTGGTATTGAATCTGATAACCTTAATAGCACAATCATTTTCTTCACTTCCTTTTGCCTTTATTTATGTTGCTCAACCTTCAATTATGATAATTATTTTGTATTATCTAATGGTATTTTTTATTATTGAAATGCTCTATAAGAAAACACTATCACAGATGATAAAGAAAAAAGCTGCCTTAATTGTATTAGCGATTATATTGCTAATAATTATTGTTCAAGTATTTTATCCGGCAGACAACCTCAAAGTAAATTTTATAAATGTTGGAGAGGGAGATTGCATCCTAATTGAAGCTCCCAATAAGATAAACATCTTAATCGATGGAGGAGGAACCCCTCTAAGTGATTTTGATGTAGGAAGTAAAATCGTTGTACCTTACTTGAGAAGAAAAGGAATAAATGAGGTTGATTTGCTAATCTTAACTCATCCTGATTTAGATCATTTAGAAGGATTATTGCCGGTACTAAGGGAATTTAAAGTAGATATGGTTTTAGATAGCGGATTACCCTGTGATTCATCAGAATATCAAGAATTTATTTCTCTAATACTAAAGAAGGATATACCATATCATAAAGCTAAAGCCGGAGATAATTTTATTTTTAGTAACGATTTAGAAATATTTTTGCTTAATCCTTTGTATGATTCTGATTTCTATGAAAACTCCGATTTTAATAATGCTTCAATTGTGGTAAAATTATTCTATAGAAATGCAGATTTTCTTTTTACCGGAGATATAGAAGAAGCTGCTGAAAAAAAATTATTGGTCTGGCAGAATATTTTACAAAGCGATATATTAAAAGTTGGCCATCATGGAAGTGTAACTTCTACTAATTTAGAATTTTTGGATAAGGTTAACCCAAGTATTGCGGTTATTACTGTGGGCAAAAATAATTTTGGGCATCCTTCGCAGAAAACTATAGAAAGATTAGAAGATAAGAATATACAAATATATCGGACAGATGAAGATGGAACGATAATTATAAGAACAAACGGTCAGGAATATTGGATAAGAACTTTGGGTGGAAACAATTAAAATAAACCAAGGAAGATATATGAATTACGAAAATATGTTAGATCTTACGAAACAAGAGAAAATATACCCTGTTTATCTGTTTTACGGAAAAGAAAATTATTTAAAAGAAGACATTTCAAAAAAACTTAGAAACAGATTAATTGACTCTGCTTATAGTGAGTTCAATTATAATGTTTTTTATGGTGAAAAATTATCTATAAATGAGGTAATAAATGATTTAGACACACTGCCTCTGATGTCAAAACATAAATTAGTAGTAATAAAAGAAGCAGAAAAAATTAACAAAAATGATGAGACAAAATTAATAAATTATTTTAACCGGCTAAGTTTAAAAAGCAATTTTTCAACTCTTATAATTATTTACAAAGAGAGCAGCCCAAACAAAGAACTAATTACAGCAATTAAAAGGATAGGGATAGTAGCCAATTTTAGCATAACAGATAAAGCGAAATTAGCCTTATGGATAAAATCTAAATTCAAGCAGAGTAATAAAAATATTACTCAGGAAGCTCTATTTTATTTACAATCTATAGTTGATTCTGATTTAGGCCGTCTTTTTAATGAAATAGAAAAAATAGATATTTATACGAAAGACCAACAAATAATTGAAAAAGAAGATGTTATGATAACGATGGGTGGTTCAGAGGCAGTTAATATATTTAAAGTATTAGATTCTGTTGGAGATAAAGATATAATAAATGCAATAGATGGTTTGGTTAAGTTAAATCAAGGCAACCTTCATTATTTATCCATATTTGCTATGATATACAGGCAAATAAAACTTATATTTCAAACAAAATTATTACTTGCAAACGGATTTAATTTTAAAGAAGTAGAGAAGAAATTAAAACTTCCTTACTTTGTTGTTGAAAAAATGATAAAACAGTCTAAAAAATATACTTTTAAGGAAATTGATAAATCTTATGAATTATTGAATATTGCAGACTTAGAGTTAAAAGATAGCCAGAAAGAACCCAAGATTATTTTAGAAGAATTAGTTATGAATATTATTAATCAAGGGAAATAGTATATAGTAGATAACTAAAAAATATAAGGGTCGAATTTATTCGACCCTTATTCTAAAAATCTTTTTTACTTTTTAATTATTATTTTTCTTTTTTAGTTTCAATTTTTTTAGCAGCTTTTGTTGCTTTTTTAACTACTGGTTTTTCTTTAGCTTTAACTGTTTTTTTAGTATCTGTTTTTTTCTTGGAAACCACTGGTTTCTTAGTTACTGGTTCCTCTTGAGTCTCTAATACTTCTTTAGGGACAGCAGGCGCAGACTCCTTGATTTGTTCTGATTTTATTAAAGTATTTAGTCTTTTAGTTAAGTTTGATTTTTGGCGAGAAGCAGTATTTTTAGGTAAGATACCTTTGTTGACAGATTTGTCTAACATTGAAACAGTGTCTTTAAAATATTTAATCGATTCTTCCTGATTGTTTTCTGATAAGGCAAGATTAAACTTTTTAGCGCTGCTTTTTATTTTTGATTTACAAGATATATTTCTTAAGTGACTTTTTTCAGAGGTTTTAACTCTTTTTATTGCTGATTTTATTCGTGGCATAATCATTTCCTTTCGATAATATTAATTTTACTTGGTAATTTTAACATTATTTTAATTTAAAATCAAGGAGATCAATGGAAACAAAACATAAAATTGTTAAATATGCAGGAATAGTAATCATTGCCACTATATTTTGCAGGATATTAGGTTTGGGCAGAGAGATAGTGATTTCAAATAGATTCGGAGCAGGGGTTGAAACCGATGCTTTTTTTATCGCTTTCATGATCCCTAATTTATTGAGGAGTTTTTTGGGAGAGGGTGCTTTAAATTCAGCTTTCATACCTATTTTTGCAGAGCATTTAACCAATCATGATAGGAAAAAAGCAGAGTATTTTGCCAGCAATGTTTTAAATATTTTAATTATAATCTTAATAATTGTAGTAGCTTTAGGTATTTGGGGAGCTCCTTTGTTAATTGATATAATCGCTATTGGTTTTAAAAATAATATATATAAATATCAATTAGCTATAAATCTTACCAGAATTATGTTCCCTTATATAGGTTTCGTGGCAGTTGCTGCTTTATTTATGGGTATATTGAATTCTTATAATCATTTTTTAGTACCTGCCTTATCACCGGCTATGTTAAATATTTCTGTTATTGTTTTTGCTCTTACTTTAAGTTATAAATATGGAATATTTAGCATAGCCTGGGGAGTAATTTTAGGGGGGATAGGTCAGGCATTAATACAAACCCCGGTATTGATAAGAAAAAAAATAAAATATAGCTTCGTAGTGGATTTTAATGATCCGGGAACAAAAAAATTATTAAAACTATTAATACCTGCCATGATAGGCCTGGCTATTAGTGAGATTAATGTCATAGTGGATAAGACAATTGCTTCTACTTTGATTAATGGAAGTATTTCAGCTTTATATTATTCCAATAGATTGGTACAATTTCCTTTGGGAGCATTTGGAATTGCTATATCTATTGCTATCTTTCCTACACTTGCTAAACAGACGGCAAAAAATAATATTACTGAATTTAAAAAGTCATTATTATTTAGTCTAAGAATATTATTATTTTTCATCGTTCCATCAGCTGTGGGATTAATAGTATTAAAGGATTCATTGACTCGTTTAATATACGAACATGGTATATTTAGCAGAGTTGCAACTAATATGACTGCAAGTGCCTTATTGTATTATTCTATTGGCCTGTTTGCCTATGCTTGCGTTCGATTAATTACCATGTCTTTTTATGCTTTAAAAGATACCAAAACTCCGGTAAAGATCGGAATCTATATAGTACTTATAAATATTGCTTTAGATTTAATTTTAATTAGATATTTGGCTCATTCCGGTTTAGCGTTAGCTACATCAGTAGCGGCCATAATAAATCTGATTATATTATTAAAATTTTTACAGGATAAAATCGGGAATCTTGGATTAAAATCTCAAACATCATTTTTGATAAAAATTATTATATCTTCAATATGTTTAGGAATAGTCTGTGTTTTGGTTGGAAATTATTTTGGCAGCGTATTGGACTTAAATGATAAATATAATCAGATTATTCAAGTAACTGCTTCTATTTTTAGCGGAGGTTTGGTATATTTTATTATTAGTTATATACTTGGTGTGAAAGAAGTTAGAAATTTAAAACAAAGCATAAAAACAATCTTAAGGAGCAAAGAATAAATAATGTTAGAAGATTATCATTGTAACATTGAAAATATCAGGAATTTTTCTATAATCGCCCATATTGATCATGGAAAATCAACCATAGCTGATCGGTTACTGGAATTTACCGGAACAATTTCGGAGAGAGAAAAAAGAGAACAGATATTGGACGATATGGATTTAGAAAGAGAAAAGGGAATAACTATTAAATCAAAAGCAGTAAGATTATATTATCACTCCAAAGATGGGAATGAATACATTTTAAATTTAATTGATACCCCCGGACATGTTGATTTTTCATATGAAGTATCTCGTAGTCTTGCGGCATGTGAGGGTGCTTTGTTGGTTGTTGATGCATCCCAAGGTGTCCAAGCACAAACCATAGCAAATATTAATTTAGCACTGAAAAGTAATTTGAAAATTATTCCGATAATTAATAAAATTGATCTTACTACAGCAAACCCAGATAGAGTTGCTAAGGAATTACAAAATATTTCAGAAATAAAAGAAGAGGAAATAATTTTAGCAAGTGCTAAAGAAGGAATCGGAACTTCTGATATTTTAGAAGCAATTGTCAATAGAATTCCATCACCAAAAGGGAGTTTGCATCTGCCCTTAAGAGCACTTATATTTGACTCGGTCTACAATTCATACAAAGGAACCATTGTCTATGTTAAGGTAGTAGATGGTGTAATAAAGCCAGGTATGTTTATTCAAGCTATGTCTAATGACACAAAATATGAAGTTGCAGAAGTAGGAATTTTTCGTCCTAAAATGCAGACCATAAAAAAACTTACTGCCGGGGAAGTGGGATATATAATAGCTGGATTTAAAAATATTAAAGATACTCACGTAGGTGATACGATTATCGATGCTTCTAACCCATCCCGAGAGAGCCTTCCCGGATATAAAAAGGTTACACCTTTGGTTTTTTGCAGTATCTATCCGATTGATAATAAGGAATATGAAAATCTAAAGATTGCTCTGGAGAAGCTTAAATTGAATGATTCATCTCTTTTTAGTGAAGACGAAACATCAGAAGCCTTAGGTTTCGGCTTTAGGTGCGGGTTTTTAGGATTGCTGCATATGGAGATTATCCAGGAAAGATTAGAAAGGGAGTATTACATAAATTTAATCGCCACTACCCCGAGTGTAATGTATCAAGTAACTAAAAAAAATGGGGAAATGCTAAAAATAAGTAATCCTTCCTCTTTCCCTTCAAGAAATGATATTGAAAAGATTGAAGAACCATATGTAAAAGTAAATATCATTACTCCCAGCAAATGTATTGGCGCAATTATGGATTTAGTTCAGGAAAGAAGAGGAATCTTTAAAAATATGGAATATATTGACGAAAAGATATTAAAATTGGATTATCATTTGCCCTTAAATGAAATTATTATAGATTTTTATGATAAATTAAAATCGATAAGCAGCGGATATGCTTCGCTTGATTATGAAATAATAGGATATCAGTCCTCCGATTTGGCAAAAGTTGATATATTGGTTAATCATCAATTAGTGGATGCCCTATCTTTTATCATATATAAAGATAAGGCATATACCCGGGCAAGAAAGATAGTAGAAAAACTAAAAGAAATTATCCCCCGCCAAATGTATGAAGTTCCACTGCAAGCGACCATTGAAGGAAAAATTATTGCTCGAGAAACCATAAAAGCTCTAAAAAAAGATGTATTAGCTAAATGTTATGGAGGAGACATTACCCGCAAAAGAAAACTGTTGGAAAAACAAAAAGCCGGTAAAAAAAGAATGAAAAAAATTGGAAAGGTGGAAATTCCACAAGAGGCCTTTTTAGGGATATTAAAAATTTAATTAGGTGATAATTAATGGAATTAGGATTGTATCTACATTTCCCTTTTTGTATATCAAAATGTCCTTATTGTGACTTTAATTCTTACCAATTGAAAGATGATAATCAGATTTCTTCCTATATTTCCGCTTTCTATCAGGAGATAACCGCTTATTCTCAAAAATTAAAAAAGAGTAATATAAAGACTATTTATTTGGGCGGTGGTACTCCCACTATTTTATCGGGAGTTCAAATTTATAATATATTAGAATTTTGTAAAGATAAATTTACTATTGATAAAAATGCAGAGATAACCATAGAAGCAAATCCGGGGACATTAGATGGTGAAAAAATAAAGATACTCATTGAATCGGGAATAAACAGATTAAGTTTAGGAGCCCAGAGTTTCAATGATTTATTTTTAAAAAAATTAGGTAGAATACATAATACACAAGATATTATCGATTCGTATTTTTTAGCTCGAGAAATAGGATTTAGTAATATCAATATAGATATCATGTTTGCTTTGCCAGGTCAAACAACAGAAGATTTTCAAGCTACATTGAAAAAGGCTGTTTCCTTGAAGTCAGATCACTTATCCCTGTATAATCTGACCATAAAACCAGGGACAGAATATTATGAAAATTACAAAAGCAATATCTTAAAGCTTCCCTCGGAAGATGAAGAATATGATATGTATCACTGGGCAATAAAATTTCTCAAAGAGAATAGTTTTGAGCATTACGAGATAGCGAATTTTGCACGTCCTCATAAGAGATCGCTGCATAACCTAAATTATTGGCAAAATCAACCATATTTAGGAATAGGAGCAGGAGCATATTCTTTTATAAGAGGGTATCGATATATGAATTTCAAAGATCCGGCAAAATATATCAAAGAAGTAATGAACGATAAATTACCTATAGACCATGGAGAAAAATTATCCTTAAGAAATAGAATGATAGAAACCATCATTTTAGGTTTGAGGATTAAAGATGGTGTAAGTTATAAAAAATACAAGACAAGATTTGGGATTAACCTTAATGATATTTTTTCTAAACAGATTGATAAATTGGTCAATTTAGGACTATTAAAAAAAGATGATTGTAAAATAAAATTAACCAATAAGGGTATTTTTCTGGCTAATATTGTTTTTAGGGAATTTGTTGATTAATTTTTCAAAACATCTTGACAAATAGATTCTATGGTGATATCTTATTTAAGGTAATTAGCACTCTCCCTATGAGAGTGCTAATAGGGGTGTATAATGGAATTAAACGAAAGAATGAAAACTATATTAGCAGCCGTAGTGCATAGTTATTTTACTACTGCGGAACCGGTTAGTTCATCTATTATTGCTCAAAAATATCATTTAAACTTAAGTACCGCCACAATAAGGCATGAAATGTATCTATTAGAAAAAAATGATTACTTATGGCAGCCACATATCTCATCGGGGAGAATTCCAACCGATAAAGGCTATAGATTTTATGTAGATAATTTGATGGTAAAAAACTATTTACAGGAAAAAGAAAAGAGAGAGATTATCCAGATTTATAAAAAAAGCAAAGAGTTTGAAGAAGCGATGAAGACAACTTCTCAATTATTATCCAAGTTAACTGACAATATAGGGGTTGTATTGGCACCGGTTATTTATAATAATATAGTAAAGGAGATTCAGTTTGTACCGGTAGGAAATAATCGTATTTTGACAGTTATCGTTACCGATGCGGGATTAGTCTGCCAAAAAATAGTTAACGTTTCCGGAGAAATAAATAAAGATAGATTAAACTATCTATCTAATTTTATCAATAGCAAATTAGCAGAAAAAGATATAGATATAACAAATTTAAATAATATTTTATTAGATGAATTAGAAAAAATTATATCACTTCAGGAAAGATTTAATTATGTTTATAATTTTTTAGAAGAATGTTTTAATATTAGATATTCTGAAAATAAAGTTTATTTAGATGGTAGAATTAACCTAATGAAACATCCTGAGTTTAAAGAAACAGATAAACTAAATTATATTTTATCACTTATAGAAGAAGAAAATATATTAGCCACTACAATAAGAGGATATTTAGGTTTTAGAAAGACGAAAATAATTATCGGCAAAGAAAGTAAACTAAAAGAAATGCAAAATTGCAGCCTGGTAACAAGTGAATATAGCATAAAAGGTAAGTCAGCTGGGGCAATAGGAATTTTAGGACCAACCAGAATGGATTATCCCAGAATGATTTCTATTACTGAATACATCTCGGATAAATTAAGTGAGATATTATCCGAATTATAAGATTTTTTCATAATGCTTACTCTTGGAGGATTAATAATGTGTAACAAAAAAGATGAAATGGAATTGCAGGAAAAAGCAAAATTAATAGAAAGTAAAAAATATAAATCAATGAATAAAGAAGAAATAATTCGAAAAATAATAGAAAAAGAGGAAGCATTGAAAAATATAGAGGAGGAATTATCAGAAACCAAGAAATTGGTTCAAGAAAAAGATAATTTATCCAAAGAATATCTGAAGCATTTGGAAAGATTACAAGCTGATTTTGATAATTACAAAAAACGTCAGGAGAAAAAACAGAAGGAATTTATTGAATTTGCTAACGAAGAGCTTATAAATAATTTATTATCTGTATTAGATAACTTAGAAAGGGCTTTAGATTCTACTGAAAATGAAAAAGATACCAAGGCTATAAAAGAAGGTATTAATAATACCTTAAAAGAATTTCATAATATTTTAAACAAAGAAGGGGTTAAACCTATGCAATCAATTGGTCATAGATTTGATCCTTATAAACATGAAGCGGTAATGAGAATAGACACAGATAAATATTCTGAAGATACGATTACCGAAGAATTCCGAAAAGGTTACTATATAAAGTCAAAAGTATTAAGACCAGCAATGGTAAAAGTTGCGGTTTCAACTAAAGAGAAAAAAGATACCGACAAAAAATAATTTAAATTAAAGGATATTAAGAAAAGGAGAAATAATATCATGGGAAAAATAATTGGAATCGATTTAGGAACAACTAATTCTGTTGTCGCAGTTATAGAAGGAGGGAAACCTGTTATCATAGAAAACGCAGAAGGTGGTAGAACTACACCTTCTATAGTTGCATTTACAAAAAAGGGTGAAAGGTTGGTGGGTTTGTTAGCCAAGAGACAAGCAGTTACCAATCCTGAAAATACAATATTTTCGGTTAAAAGGCTTATTGGTAGAAGATATAATGATGTTGAAGTGCAAAGAGCAAAAAAAATCTTACCTTTTAAATTAATACCCGGAGAACATACTGACATTAAAATAGAAGCTAACGGTAAAGCTTATAGTCCACAGGAAATTTCAGCTATGGTGTTGCAAAAACTTAAAAAATCTGCCGAAGATCACATTGGCGAAAAAATAAGTGACGCAGTTATTACTGTTCCAGCATATTTTAATGATAACCAAAGAGAAGCAACTAAAAGCGCGGGAAAAATCGCCGGTTTGAATGTCTTAAGGATTATAAATGAACCTACAGCAGCTGCCTTTGCTTACGGATTTGATAAGAAGAAAAACGAAAAAGTAGCAGTTTATGATCTTGGAGGTGGAACTTTTGACATTTCCATTTTAGACATCGGTGAAGAGGGAGTCTACGAAGTAAAATCTACTAACGGTAATACTTTCTTGGGTGGTGACGATTTTGACCAAAGAGTCATACAATGGTTAGTAGATACTTTTAAAAAGGAAAATGGAATAGATTTAAAAAATGATCAAATGGCCTTGCAAAGATTAAAGGAAGCAGCAGAAAAAGCAAAATGTGAATTATCTTCATCATTGGAAACTGAAATAAATTTACCTTTCATTACTGCTGACGCCAGTGGGCCAAAACATTTAAGCGTTACCCTAACTAGAGCAAAATTAGAACAACTTACCAATGATCTTATTGAGAGTACCATTGAACCATGTAAGAAAGCGCTTGAAGATGCTAAATTTAAACCGGAGGACCTCGATGAAGTAATATTGGTTGGTGGGCAAACCAGAATGCCCAAAGTACAGGAAATTGTAAAGAAAATATTTGGAAAAGAAGCAAATAAAGGAGTTAATCCTGATGAAGTGGTAGCAATGGGAGCCGCAATTCAAGCTGGAATTTTAGGGGGGGATGTAAAGAAGGACATTCTATTACTTGATGTTACGCCACTATCTTTAGGCATAGAAACTTTGGGTGCGGTATCCACTAGATTAATTGATAGAAATACTACCATTCCGACGTCCAAGAGCCAGATATTTTCAACTGCTGCTGACAATCAGTCAGCTGTTGATATAAACATATTACAGGGAGAAAGGCCTATGGCTAAAGATAATACCAGTTTAGGGAGATTTCAATTGATTGGTATACCTCTGGCTCCAAGAGGGATTCATCAAGTCGAGGTTACTTTTGATATCGATAGAAATGGTATTCTCAATGTTAAAGCCAAAGACTTGGGTACTGGAAAAGAGCAAAAAATAACCATTACTGCCTCAAGTGGGTTGAGTAAAGATGAGATAGATAAAAAAGTAAAAGAAGCAGAGCAATTCGCTGAAGAAGACAAGAAATTAAAGGAAAAAATAGAACTTCGGAATCAGGCTGATACTTTAATTTACACTGTAGAAAAAACTCTAAAGGAGTCCGGAGATAAAGTTAGCGAAGACGAAAAAAATAGGGCAAATGAAGATATCAAAGATCTAAAGGAAGCTTTAGAAGAAGATGATATAGAAAAAATTAAATCGAATATCGAAAAATTAACTACTTCCTCACATAAGCTTGCTGAGGAAATCTATAAAAAGGCATCAGCACAAACACAACAACAGGAAACAGCTAAAGAAGGTGAAAAAAGTTACCAATCTGAAACCGAAGAAAAGAAAGATGAAGAGAAGGTAGTTGATGCTGATTATGAAGTCGAGAAGGATGAAGACAAAAAAGATTAAACTAGTCGTTAGTATTACGTGAAGAAAAGTAGGATTCAAATATAGGGGCTCGATTCCTGTCTGCGTGCGGGAACGCACAGGCAGGCATCGAACCCGTCTGTTTCGGGGTGGATGAATCGAGCCCCTACAGGGAATAAAAAAACAGAAATGTCATTGCGAGTGTAAGCGAAGCAATCTCATTGGGATTGCTTCGGTCGTTTTACTCCCTCGCAATGACAAAAACTTTAACTCGATACGTGATACTATATTGTAATACGATATACGAGGAAAGAGGGAAACATTAATTGACAAAAAAAGACTATTATGA
>JADBKX010000145.1:16112-17280 GCA_014894735.1 Candidatus Sediminicultor sextus
ATACGATATACGAGGAAAGAGGGAAACATTAATTGACAAAAAAAGACTATTATGAAGTTTTAGGAGTAAAAAAAGATGCTGCTCCGGAGGAAATAAAAAAAGCATACAGAAATCTTGCCCTTAAATACCATCCGGATAGAAATTCATCTGATGGTGATACCGAAAAGAAATTTAAAGAAATCAATGAAGCCTACCAAGTACTTAGTAACCCGGAAAAGAAAGCAAGGTATGATCAATTTGGTTCAGCCGAAGACATGGGAGGGTTTGATTTTCAGGGAAGAGGTTTTTCTGATTCCGGTAACTTCGGAGATTTTGGTGATATTTTTGATTCTTTTTTTGGAGCAAGAACTCGAAGAAGTGATGGAAGAGTTCGTCCTCAAAGTGGAGCTAATTTAAGATATAATTTAGAAATAAGTTTCGAAGATGCTGCCTTTGGCAAGGAAACTAAAATAGAAGTCCCAAACTGGGAAACTTGTCCAACGTGCAAAGGAAACGGAGCCAAACCCGGAACTTCTCCCCAGACCTGTCCTGATTGCCACGGTACGGGTGAGATTAAAAGCACTCAAAGTACAATGTTTGGCCAATTTGTCAATGTAAATACCTGCCCTCGGTGTGCGGGTGAAGGTAAGATAATAAAGGATATATGTATTAATTGTAAGGGTACCGGGAAAGTAAAGAAAAATAGAGTAGTAAAAGTAAAAATACCTGCTGGTGTTGATACCGGACATAGGTTACGAATATCTGGAATGGGAGAACCAGGAGAAAGAGGTGGTCCTTCTGGTGATTTATACATCGTTTTACAGGTAAAACCTCATAAGATATTTAAACGTACAGGAATAGATATAAGTTGTACCCATTCAATTAGTTTCGTAAAAGCCGCATTAGGTGGAACAACTACTGTCCCCACCTTGGAAGAAAAAGTAAGTCTAAAAATACCTGCTGGCACCCAGCCAAATAGTATTTTTAGACTTAAAGGAACAGGAATATTTAAAATTGGAACTCAGCAGCGAGGAAATCAATATGTTAAAATCATATTGGAAATACCTAAAAAGATGAATGATCAGCAAAGGAATTTATTATTAGAATATGCAAAAATAAGTGGCGAAGATTTAGAGAAATTAGGAGATAAAGGTATTTTTACAAAAATAAAAAATGCTTTTGGGTAAAA
>JADBKX010000145.1:17380-24878 GCA_014894735.1 Candidatus Sediminicultor sextus
ACCAAGAAAAGGAGAAGTATTTATTATTAAAGTTGCCCTCAAAACACTCGGATGTAAAATAAATCAATATGAGACAGAAAGCATTATCGATTTTTTTAAAGATAAAGGCTTCCAAATAGTAGATTTTCACCAAAATGCTGATGTATATATAATAAATACTTGTACTGTCACTCAAGAAGCAGATCGAAAATCTAAACAGATGATCAGAAAAGCTATCCGCCAAAACAGAAAGGCAAAAATAATTGTAACCGGCTGCTATGCACAATCTAATTATGAAGATCTACAAAAAATAGAAGGGATCAGTCTGATAGCAGGGAATGGAGAAAAAAATGATATTTTACAACAATTAGAAAAAATAGATTTCCATGATACGGTTATTAGAGTAAAGCCTGCAAAATATCTGAAAAAATATGACAATATTCTTAAAAACAAATCAAGTAGCTTGCATACCCGCGCCTGGCTAAAAATACAAGATGGTTGTAATAGATTTTGTACTTATTGTAAAGTTCCATATGTTAGAGGTCCTGCTCGAAGTAGATCTGTAGAAGATGTAATGGAAGAAGTTTCTAATTTAAGCAGTAATGGAGTTAAAGAAGTAGTGCTCGCAGGAATTAATTTGGGTACATACGGTAGGGATATAGATAAAGGAAAAACAAATTTAGCAAAATTAATTTCTCTGATTAGCAATTTTAAGGGAATAAAAAGAATTCGTTTAAGTTCAATAGAATTAATAAACATCGATGCAGAATTATTAAATATTTTTAAAAACTGTTCTAAGTTTTGTCATCATTTACATATTCCTCTGCAAAGTGGTGATAATAAAATTCTTAATCTTATGAATCGTCCTTATGATACCTCGATTTTTTACCAAAAGATCTCCTTGATAAAAGAAACAATACCTGACATAGCTATAACTACTGATATTATGGTGGGTTTCCCTAATGAAGATAGTAATAGCTTCAGCAAAACCGTTAATTTTGCTCGGAAAATATGCTTTGCCAAAATACACGTTTTTCAATATTCTGATCGTAAAGAGTGCTTATCGTCTTTGCTGCCCAACAAAGTTGATAAAGGAACCAAAAAAGAAAGAAGTAAAAAGTTACAAGAATTATCTAAAGAATTATTTTATGATTTTCAAAAAAGATTCCTCAATTCAATTACTGAAATTTTGGTCGAGGACGAGATAAAAGACCAAGAAGGAAGAATCTATTCCCGCGGTATTACCTCTAATTATATTAAAATAATAATTCCTGATTTTATCGCTAAAAAAGGTGAAATAGTTAGTGTTAAATTACACCAAATCTGTTCTAAGTATATCGTTTCAAAAATATTGCTAAAATAATAGTTTTATGTTATAATTAATTGTGCTTAAGTAAAAAGGTTGTTCTCCTCAAAAGAGTGGTACTGAAAACCACTCTTTTGTTATATATTAAGCAATTAATTCACTTGAAATATTTTAATAGGAAGGAGGATAAAATATATTGTCTATGAATATAAATTTAACAAAAGTATTAGATGAAATAGAAAAAGAAAAAGGAATATCTAAAGATATATTAATAGAGGCGATTGAATCATCGATAGCTTCAGCATATAGAAAAAATTTTTCAAGTAATATAGATGATATAAAAATAGATATATCTAAAGACAGTGGAGAGGTTAAAGTTTACACCAAGAAAACCATTGTACAGAAAGTTTCAGAACCTTTAAAAGAAGTTAGTATAGATGACTTGCCAATATCAGATAAGGAAAAGTATAATATTGAGGATACTATTTTAGTAGAAACTACGCCCAAAGAATTTGGAAGAATAGCTGCTCAAACAGCAAAACAAGTAATAGTCCAAAAGATTAGAGAAGCAGAAAGAAATGTAATTTATGAAAAATACATTGATAAAGAGAGAGATATTGTTACCGGAGTTGTGCAGAGGATAGAACATAGAAACGTTATTATAGATTTAGGAAGAACGGAAGCCCTACTTTTACCGAACGAACAAATAAGAAATGAAGAATACTCCAAGGGAAAAAGAATTAAAATTTATATCCTTGAAGTAACAAAAACATCTAAAGGGCCCAAGATACTTGCATCCAGGACCCATCCTGAATTATTAAAACGTTTGTTTGAATTGGAAGTCCCTGAGATTCATGAGGGACTGGTTGAGATTAAAAATATTGCTCGTGAAGCAGGTAAGCGATCAAAAGTTGCAGTTTATTCTAAGGATGAAAGGGTAGACCCGATAGGGGCATGTATAGGTGATAGGGGTTCACGAATAAAATTAATTATGCAGGAATTAAAAGATGAAAAAATTGATGTTATAAAATGGAGTGGTGATGAAAAAACATTTATTGCTAATTCTTTAAGTCCAGCTAAAGTTTTACTGGTAAATCTTTTCGAAAGGGAAAAGACTGCTACGGTAATTGTACCAGACCAGCAGCTTTCTTTAGCAATTGGAAAAGAAGGACAAAATGCAAGGCTTGCTGCAAAATTAACCGGATGGAAAATAGATATAAAAAGTGAATCAGAGCATAAAGAGGAGAATGATCCGGATTCAAAAAATAATTTAGAGAAAAAATAACATTAATCTTAAAAAGGTATTTACAAATGATAAGAAATCTAAAGGTACCTGTAAGAACTTGTATTGGTTGTAAAGGTAAAAAAACAAAAAAAGAGATGATTAGAATAATAAGAACACCTGATGGAAAAATTGAAATTGATAAGACAGGTAAAAAATCAGGAAGAGGGGCTTATCTTTGTGGTAATGTCAAATGTTTGGATATTGCCTTTAGGGAAAATAGTTTAAATAAATCTTTAAAGCAAGATATTCCGCTGCCAACGCTTGATGAATTAAGAATAATTTTTTTAAAAAATATAAGCGAAAATACAGATTGAATTGATAAATTGGAGAATCGGGTAATTGGTGAATATAAGATAATAATATTTGATATAATAATGTTATAATAATAGTTATATAACTTATTGTGGAGGCGATATACAATGAAAATGAGAGTGTATGAATTAGCTGAAGACTTAAAAATACCGGCTAAAGAACTGATAGGGTTTTTAAATAGAGAAGGGGTTAAAGTTAAAAATCATATGAGTACTTTAGATGATGATACTATCGAATTAATTAAGGAAGTTATTGATGCTGAAAAGGAAAAAAAGGTAAAAGAAAAGAAGAAACAACTTGAAGTGATAAAGATTAGTAAACTTCCCAATTTAAAAGAACTTTCTTCACAACTAAAAATTTCTTTATCAGAGATAATACAAAAAATTATACAATTTGAAACAATAATTTCGATTGACAAGGAAGTTCCTATAAATATTTTAAAAAATATTGCTAAGGAATATGGGTATGAGATAGAATTATCTGATAAATTAAAAAGTAAAAGCAATCTCCAAAAAAAAGATAAAAATATAAATTTAATTGCAAAACCTCCTGTTGTTACTGTAATAGGACATGTTGATCATGGTAAAACTACTCTTCTTGATACTATTCGCAAGACAGATGTCACCAAAGGAGAAGTGGGTGGAATTACCCAACGAATTGGGGCATACCAAGTTAATGTAGATCATAAAAAAATTGTGTTCATTGATACTCCGGGGCATGAAGCTTTCACCACAATGAGGGCCCGAGGAGTAAAAGCTACAGACATTGCAGTTTTAGTTGTGGCAGCAGATGATGGAGTAATGCCTCAAACCGTCGAAGCAATTAATCATGCAAAAGCGGCAAATGTTCCTATTATCGTAGCAATAAATAAAATCGACAAAGCTAATGCCAATGTCGAAAAAGTAAAAAAAGGATTAACAAAATACGACTTAGTTCCTGAAGAATGGGGAGGGGAAACTCTAATGGTGGAGGTTTCTGCTCTTCAAAATAAAGGCATTGAAAAATTATTGGAAACTATTTCATTACAAGCAGAGATGTTAGATTTAAAGGCAAATCCTGACATTCCGGCAAAAGGTCTAATAATAGAAACGAAATTAGAGAAGAAAAGAGGAATTATTGCTTCAGTATTAATTCAAGATGGTGCACTAAAGATTGGTGATTATTTTATTGCAGGATTATCCTATGGTAAAATTAGAAACCTTCTTGACGACAAAGGAAAAAACATTAAAAAAGCAGGACCTTCAACTCCGGTTGAAATTATAGGTTTTTGTAAAATGCCTCAGGCGGGTGATTACTTCCAAGTAGTTCCCGATGATAAGCTGGTTAAAATTATAATTAGCGAAAGAGAGGATGAAGGAAGAAGTAAAATTATAGTAAAATCATCACTCTCTTTGGATAATTTATTTTTAGAGATGAAAGAAGGAAAGATAGATAAATTAAATATAATTTTAAAGACGGATACGCAAGGTTCCTTAGATGCTTTGCAAGAGTCTATAAAAAAGATAAAAATTGAAAATGAAGAAGTAAAAATTGACATTATTCATGCAGGTGTCGGAAACATTACCGAAACAGATGTTATGTTGGCTTCTGCTTCCAAGGCAATAATAATTGGTTTTAATATTCGCCCTGATACAAATGTCCGAAAAATAGCTAAGTCCGAGAAGGTAGACATCAGATTATACAAAATTATATATGACCTAATAGATGAAATTAAGTCTGCCTTAGAAGGTTATTTAAAACCAAAAATCGAAGAATACATCTGCGGACAAGCAGAAGTTAGGGAAGTATTTAAAATACCCAAGATTGGTACTATTGCAGGAAGCTATGTATTAAATGGTAAAATATCAAATAATGATAATATACGAGTAATAAGAGACGGTAAATTAATATATGAAGGGAAAATTTCTTCACTAAAAAGATTTAAAGAAGATATAAAAGAAGTTAATACTGGTTTTGAATGCGGAATCGGTATAGAAAAATTTAATGATATTAAATTGAAAGACATACTTGAATTTTATACTTTTAGAGAAATCAAAGATAAAAAAATTAATTAGTCGTTAATGTACTAGTCGTTAGTGAATAGTGAATAGTATTTAGTAAAGAAAAAGTTAGAGTATATTTGTATCGTGTGATGAAAATTTGGATTCAAGAGGTAGGGGCACGATGCATCGTGCCCCTACAAAATCACAAAGACTATAGTGACGTCATGGGCAGACAAATCCGTTTCCTTGTCCTACTAACGACTATTTTATAAGGAAAAACATAATGTCATTATCTAAAAGAAGCGAACAGTTAGAAAAGTCTCTTATAAGAGAAATTAACAATATAATTTATCGGAAAATAAACGATCCGCGAATAAAATTTGTTACTATAACAAGGATAAAAGTTTCATCTGACCTGAGATATGCTGACATTTTTGTGACTATTTTTAACGATAAGGATCAACAAAAAAAAGCTTTAAAAGGACTTAAAAGTGCGACAAAATTTATAAGAGGTGAATTGGGAAAAGATTTAAAACTGAGATATGTACCAAATATAAAATTCGTAATCGATGAGGACTTAGAGCATCAGTACAAATTATTAAAAATTATTACTGAAGTTAATGAGCAACAATCGAATTTGAAGAAAGATAAAAATAATGAATAATTTTAATGAAATTAATAAATTGCTGCAGAAAAACAATAATTTTTTAATTACTTCCCATGTAAATTTGGATGGAGATGGAATTGGTTCTGAACTTGCCCTTTATTTCATTTTAAAAAAACTAAAGAAGAATCCCATTATATTAAATCAGGATAGATTACCAAAAATATATGATTTTTTACCCGGCGGTAATAAAGTACATTACTTAGAAGATAATTGTATTGACACAAAAAGTATAGATGTGGGTATAGTGCTTGATTGTACTAATATCGAAAGAATTGGAAAGACATACGAAATATTTAAAGATATAAAAACCATAATAAACATCGACCATCATACGAGCAACGAAAACTTTGGGGGTTCAAATTATGTAGATAGTTCTGCTTCTTCTGTCGGAGAAATTATCTATGAATTGATCAAGTCTATAAATATAGATTTATTAGATGAAAAGATTTCTACCTGTTTATTTGCCGCTATCATAACTGATACCGGTTCGTTTAGATATTCAAATGTAAGCTCAAAGACATTTAAAGTAGCTTCCGATTTAACTTCTAAAGGAATAAAGCCATATTTAATTGCCAATAATATTTATAATAGAAACACCTATTCTGGATTAAAATTATTAGGAGAAGCCCTTTCGACTTTAGAGACGGATGAATCTAATTATGTTTCATGGCTAACTATTACCCGAAAGATGTTAAATGATACCAAAGCAAAGGATGAGGAGATAGAAGGAATAATTGATGTCGCTACAACCATAGATAATGTTGAAATATCAATCTTATTTAGAGAAACTAAAGATAATAAAGTAAAGGTTAGTTTTCGCTCCAAAGGAAATTTTGACGTAAATAAATTCGCTGGTAAATTTAAAGGCGGCGGCCATCCAAATGCTGCTGGTTGTTTATGTTCTGGGAAGTTGGACGAAATGAAAGGAAAAATTCTTTCCGAGTTATTTAGCGACATTAAACATCTTGGATATGAAAATAAGTAAAAATATTTTAATAACAGAAAAGATAATTATTAATATTGATGAACGGTATTCTAAATATATTTAAACCAAAAGGAATTACCTCATATCAAGCTGTAAAAGAGGTTAGGAATATTTTGGGTATTCCTAAAGCAGGACATACGGGAACATTAGATCCTTCTGCTTCCGGTGTTCTATTGGTATGTATCGGGCAAGCTACAAAAATTGCCGAATTTTTAGTAGGTATGGAAAAACACTATCAGGGTGAAATGATTTTGGGTATAAGCACTGATTCCCAAGATTCAGAGGGGAAAATTGTTCAAAGAAGAGAAGTTAAAACTGATATTGATGAAAAAAGAATTATAGATATATTTCAAAAATATGAAGGCATCATTAGTCAGATGCCTCCGATGTTTTCAGCTGTTCATTACAAGGGAGAAAGATTATATCGTCTTGCCAGGAAAGGCATAGAAGTAAAGAGAAGTCCTAAGGAAATCAAAATATATAAGTTAAATTTGATGAATTTTAACCAAAAGGCGGCCATCGTTAAATTTGAAGTGATTTGTTCAAAAGGTACATATATTAGAACATTATGCAACGACATAGGTGATGAATTGGGTTGTGGTGCACATTTATTAAATTTAGTAAGAAAAAAAGTTGGTAATTTTAGCATTGAAGATTCTTTAAATTTAGAAGAATTAAAGAAAGAAAAAGCTTTGGGGAAGAGATATCTTATTAGCATTGATTCCGCTCTGGAAGAATTAGATAAAATAATTGTAAAAAGTGAAGCAACCAAAACTGTTTTAAATGGCGGGATTATATCAAGTGAGCAAATTGTTGAGATTCCGAAAGGACTAAAAACAAGAAAAAACAATTTTTTTAAAATATTTGACGTAAAAGGCAATTTTTTATCCATAGGTACTTCAATTAAAAAAAACGGAAAAAATATTTTTTTTAAACCAGTTAAAGTTTTTAGAAATAATTAAATTTGCTAATTCGATTCTAA
>JADBKX010000145.1:24978-29130 GCA_014894735.1 Candidatus Sediminicultor sextus
AATTATGGAAATTATCAGTTACTCAAAAAATATGATATTGCCTAAAAAGAAACGATATATTGCTTTGGGTGTCTTTGATGGCGTACACTTAGGACATCAAAAATTAATTAAACTAACTTCTGATAAAGCTAAAAAGAATGATGGAATAAGTATTGTTGCTACTTTTGACCCTCATCCTGATAAAATAATTCATCCAGAAAGCAACGTTTTTTTATTAACTACTTTAGAGGAAAGAGTAAACCTAATTAGAGACTTAGATATTGATGTTTTTCTTGTTATTAGATTTAATAAAATGATGAGTAAAATGTCACCTGAGGATTTTATTAGTGAAATTTTAGTCAATAGTTTGGGGGTAAAAGAACTTTTTGTAGGTTTTAATTATAAATTTGGCTTTCAGGGAAAAGGTAATACGGATATTTTAAGAAAATACGGCAAGTCGTATAAATTTAAAACTAATATATTAAAACCAATAGATGCAAATAACACCATAATCAGCAGTACTATAATAAAAGATTATATTAATTCAGGAGATATCGAAAAAGCAAAAAAACTATTGGGGCATGATATCACGATTTCAGGAAGAGTAATTTCTGGAAAGGGCAGAGGAAGAAAATTATTAAATTTCGCTACCGCCAATATCGAGACGCCGCCGGATAAAATTCTTCCGGTTGACGGAGTATATTTAGTGGAAATTAAAATTGATAATAAAAAATATTATGGTTTAATGAATATAGGAGTTAAACCAACTTTTAGAGAAACAGAACACACTATAGAAGTTCACATTATAAACTTCAATAAAAAAATATATAATAAAAAAGTAGTCGTTAATATATTACAAAAAATAAGAGAAGAAAAATACTTTAATCATCCAGATTTATTAAAGAAACAGATAGAAGATGACATTTTAATAGCCAGTAAAATAATAGCAAAAAATAATTAATTAGCAATGGTATCTTTCTTTTTATTTTTTTTACGATATACGAAATACGATATGCGATATACGAACAAATAAGTTGAAGGTCTTAGCCGTTTATGATAAAATATTTAAGATACAATGTTGCCATTAAAATATAAATAAAAAAATAAAGGAGGTAATAATATGGTTATTACTAAAGATGATAAAGGAAAAACAATAATAAAATATCAGCATCATACTACTGATACTGGATCACCAGAAGTTCAAATTGCCTTATTAACTGAAAGACTAAACGATTTAACCGAACATCTAAATAGAAATAAGAAGGATTTTCATTCAAAACAAGGTCTATTAAAAATGGTGGGTCAAAGAAGAAGATTATTAAATTATCTCAAAGATAAAGATATTAATAAATATCGAAAAGTTATTGAGTCACTAAATTTACGAAAATAATAAATTAGTCGTTAGTGAATAGTGAATAGTCGTTAGTTTCAAATACAAAATGCAAGATACACAATTGTAATCAAGATAAAATATTTACATAAAATAATAATAATTTTTCAAATGATAGGGAGGAAAATAAATATTTAATGTCAGAATATAGAGAAATTAAAATTAATTTAAACGGTAAAATAATAAATATAGAAACCGGCAAAATTGCTAAGCAGGCGGCTGGTTCGATAGTAGTTAGTTGTGAGGGAACCGTTGTGCTGGTAACAGCAACCTTTTCCAAAGAATCACGTGAAGGGATAGACTTTTTCCCTTTAATGGTGGATTATGAAGAAAAATTTTATGCTGCCGGTAAAATACCAGGTGGTTTTTTCAAAAGAGAGGGCAGGCCAAGCAAGAATGCAATATTAACTTCACGACTTATTGATCGTCCATTGCGGCCTTTATTCCCCACAGAATACAGAAAAGATGTTCAGGTTATTGCTACCGTTTTGTCCTATGATCAAAAAAATTTACCGGATATACTAGCTATAATCGGAGCTTCTGCGGCTTTGTGGATATCGGATATTCCTTTTCAAGCTCCTATAGGAGCTGTAAGGATTGGATTAATAGAAAAGGAATTTATAGTTAATCCCGGTCCTCAAGAATTAGAAAGTAGCGAATTGAACTTAATTATAGCTGGCACAAAAGATTCAATTATAATGATGGAAGGTGAAGCAAAAGAAGTATCCGAAGAAATTATATTAAAAGCAATTGGCATTGCTCAAGAAGCAATTAAAATAATCATAGAAGGCCAGGAAAGATTGGCAGATATTTTGGGAAAATCTAAGATAAAAGAAGAAAAGGAGTATTCAGAAACAGCAGAGTTAGCAGATAATTATCGTAAAGAAATTAAAAACCTCTACGAGAAAGAAATTAAAAAAGCTGTCTGTGTAAATGAAAAAAAGGAAAGAGAAGATTCATTAGAAGATATTTTTCATCGTATTATTGAAAAATTATCTACTGAGGGAGATAATTTACCTCTTTTGAAAAATGCCTATGATGAAACTTGCAAAGAAGCTGTTCGCAATTTAATAATTAAAGAGAAAATAAGAGTAGACGGGAGAAAATTAGATGAGATACGCCCAATTAGTTGTGAAACCGGAGTGTTACCCCGAGTTCATGGGAGTGCTTTATTTACCAGAGGGCAAACACAAGCCTTAGTTGTTACCACTTTAGGAACAGTAAAAGATAGGCAATTTATTGATACCCTGGAAGAAGAATCTTCGGAAAGGTTTTATTTGCATTACAATTTTCCTCCTTTTAGTGTTGGCGAAGTAAGACCCAGAAGAGGACAATCAAGAAGAGAGATTGGCCATGGTTCATTAGCAGAAATGGCTTTAAAAGCGTTAATTCCTTCAGAAGAAGAATTTCCTTACACTATTCGTATAGTTTCCGAAATTTTAGAGTCGAATGGCTCTTCTTCTATGGCTACCGTTTGCGGAGGGAGTCTATCCTTATTTGACGCAGGAGTTCCTCTAAAAAGACCTATAGCTGGCATTGCTATGGGATTAGTAAAAGAAGATGAAAACGTCGAAATATTAACAGATATTTTAGGTTTAGAAGATCATTACGGAGATATGGATTTTAAAGCTGCCGGAAGCAGCCTGGGGATTACTGCGATTCAGATGGATTTAAAAATTTCCGGTATTCCAAACAATATATTGAGCGATATTTTAAAGAGATCAAAAGAAGCAAGATTATATATTCTTGAAAAAATGAATAAAGTGCTATCAAAATCTCGAGAAAGTTTATCTGACTATGCACCAAAAATTTCAGTAATAAATGTTGACCCTTCTAAGATTGGTATGGTAATCGGTCCCAGTGGAAAAAATATCAAGAAAATTATAGAAGTAACCGGTGCCTCTATTGATATTAAAGATAATGGAGAAATATTTATTGCTTCGACAGATGGAAAATCGCTGAACCAAGCAAAAAAAATGATTGAAGATATGGTGAGAGAGGCTAAAGTGGGGGAAACATATGAAGGGAAGGTAACCAGAACAACTAATTTTGGAGCTTTCGTAGAAATATTTCCCGGCAAAGAAGGATTAGTTCATATTTCTAAATTATCACATAAACGTATAGGAAGAGTTGAAGATGTAGTTAGAGTTAATGATAATATCTTAGTTAAAGTTATTGGAATTGATAATCAAGGTAGAGTTGACCTAAGAAAATTAGATAGCGATGAAATTATTATTGTAGAAGATGACAGTGATAAAAAAAATGAAAATTACGATTAATATTCATAGTTGTAATATAAAAAATTAATAGATAAAAAAATGGATTTGGTTGTGGAGAATAATAAAATAGAAATAAAAATAGAAAAAGTTAGAGGATGCGAGGATTTACCTTTACCTGTTTCCATAAGTGAATTCTCCTCTGGAGTTGATTTGTTATCCGCAGAAGCTTCAGATACTGTATTAAAACCGGGTAAGATAAAATTGATTTCCACCGGAATTAAAATTATGATCCCTAAAGGTTATGAAGGGCAAATAAGACCTCGAAGCGGCTTAGCCCTTAAGTTTGGAATTACTGTTTTAAATACTCCCGGTACTATTGATTCAGATTATAGGGGTATTGTAAAGGTAATATTAATTAATTTAGGTGAGGAAGATTTTAATATACAAAGAGGAGATAGAATAGCTCAATTAGTAATCCAAAAAATATTTTTCCCTAATTTTAAACTTGTAGAGACCATAGATAAAACCAAAAGAGGAGAAGGTGGCTTCGGACATAGCGGCATA
>JADBKX010000145.1:29230-53058 GCA_014894735.1 Candidatus Sediminicultor sextus
AGAGACCATAGATAAAACCAAAAGAGGAGAAGGTGGCTTCGGACATAGCGGCATAAGGACTTCAAAATAGTCGTTAGTGAATAGTCGTTAGTCGTTAGTTTCAAAATACAAGTTTTCAGTTTTCTGTTTACAGTTTGTAACAAGGGAGAATAATAATATAACCTCTTCACACTTTTTAGTTTTCTATAAACCGGCACTTTTACCTTGAAATCTATAACTTATTAATCATTAATGTATTTTACTTACTAAATACTATTCACTATTCACTAACGACTAACCTAAGCGGAGGTATTCAATGACCACTGAACTAATCTTTGGCATTATAGGAGGTCTGGGATTATTTTTATATGGAATGCAACTGCTTAGTGATGGCTTGCAAAAAGTTACCGGCGATAGAATACAGAAAGTTATGGAATTCTTAACTAATAAACCAGTAATGGGTGTTGCAACCGGGGCATTAATAACTTCCATTATTCAAAGTAGCAGTGCAACAAGTGTTATAACTATCGGATTAGTTAACGCAGGATTACTAAGTTTAAAACAAGCTGTCAGTGTCATAGTAGGAGCAAATATAGGTACCACCGTAACCGCACAGATTGTATCTTTCCGTTTAGAGAAATATGCTCTTCCGGCGATCGGAATTGGTTTTATATTTAACTTTTTAGCCAAAAAAAGAAGCTATAAATATTTTGGCCAAATATTACTCGGTTTTGGTATATTATTCTTAGGTTTATACACTATGTCTCAAGCAGTAATACCATTAAGAAATTATGCTCCATTCTTGAATTTATTAGCAAATATTTCTCTCAATCCTTTATTGGGTATCGTGGTTGCTGCAATCTTTACCGCTATAATTCAAAGTAGTAGTGCTACCACTGCAATTATAATTGCTATGTCCATTCAAGGAATAATGGGCTTAGAAGCAGCAATCCCCCTTGTTCTGGGAAGCAACATAGGAACTTGTTTTACTGCAGTAATTGCCAGCATAGGCAGTTCAATAACCGGGAAAAGACTTGCTTTTTCTCATCTACTTTTTAATATTGGAGGGGTTGTTCTATTTTTTTTCTTTATAAATAAGTTCGCATACCTGGTATCGTTTACCTCGTCAAGTATCCCAAGGCAAATCGCTAATGCTCATACTTTATTTAATGTAATTAATGCAGCAATATTACTTCCTTTTCTTTCTTTGTTTATTAAACTTGTCGTTAAACTTTTACCAGGTGAAGAAATTGTCATTAAGAAAGGCCCTATCTACCTAAATAAAGATATGTTAAATACACCATCTATAGCTTTGAGTCAGGCAAGTAAAGAACTGGTTAGGATGGGCGAGATGGTTGAAAGCATGTTAAATGATGTAATGATGTCTTTTATTCAAAACGACCTAAATACCCTAAAAAATGTATATTTAAAAGAAGAGGTGGTAAATACTTTAGAAAAGGAGATTACCAAATATTTAGTATTAATATCTCAACGGTCTCTTAGCCCTATGCAATCAAAAAAACTAACAGATTTAATGAATATAGTTAATGACATAGAAAGAGTAGGTGATCATGCTGAAAATTTAGCTGAACTTGCTGAAGAAAAAATAAATGAAAAATTACCCTTTAGTGAAAAAGCTTTAGATGAATTAAAATATATGTTTTCTAAAGTTCAATTTTCTTTAAATAAATCAATCTCGGCATTAAAAAATGGAGATATAGAATCAGCACGGGAAGTAGCTCTAAAAGAAGATGAAATTGATAAAATAGAAAAAGAACTTCGTTATAGTCATATAAAAAGGCTAAACCAAGGCATTTGTTATCCCGAATCCGGTGTTATCTTTTTAGATTTAATAAGTAACTTAGAAAGAGTTGGAGACCATGCTAATAACATTAGTTTAATGGTAATTGACGAATTATCCAAAAGTTAGAGGAATATATGTCATTAATATTATTAGGGATAATGCAGGGATTAACTGAATTCTTCCCGGTAAGCAGTTCAGGACATTTGGTTATCGCTAAGTATTTCTTACAACTACATTTGCCAGGTGCGGCATTTGAAGCATTTTTACATTTTGGAACAGTTCTGGCTGTGATATTGCTATTTAGAAAAGAAATTAAAGAATTAGTGATTTCTTTTTTTGACAGTATTTATAAACTATTTCAAGGAGAAAATATATTAAATATTTTTAAAAATAACTTATCATCAAAACTTGCCTGGTTTTTGGTAATTAGTACCATGCCGGCAGCAATCATTGGATATACCTTTAGTTCTTATTTTGAAATACTTTTTGGTAAGCCCATAATAGCATCCTTTATGTTAACTATTACAGGAGCCTTACTTTGGCTGGGTAATAAATATTACACAGGGGGCAATAAAAATATTTCAGAAATTACTTATAAAGACGCTATTTTTATAGGAGTAGCTCAAGCTGTTGCTATTTTCCCGGGGATATCGAGATCCGGTTTAACTGTTATTGCCGGATTATCAAGAAATTTAGATCGAGAATTTGCGGCAAGATATTCTTTTATACTATCTGTACCGATCATTTTAGGTGCTTCAATATTTAAAATGAGGGAATTATCTTCCTTAAATATAGATTTATCTATTCTGATATTATCCGGGTTATTGGCGGCAATATCAAGCTATGGGGCTATGAAAATATTTATAAGATTATTAAAAAATCGAAAAATATACTTTTTTTCATACTATCTTTGGATTATATCTGGTTTAACAATTTGGATATATTTATCGAGAGGACTTTAATCATTTGAAAATAAAGAAAAAAAATACTAAAAATGAAACCATAAGTATAGTAATTATTGCATTTTCTTTGTTATATATTTTCGCCTTTATCTTCACTGACAAAATGGGAATCGTTGGAAAAATTATTTTTCAAATAGCAACTCGCAATATTGGTCTTGGTGCCTATATTTTCCCCATCTTGTTATTATTTTTGGGAATTGTAATCCTTTTTAATTATAAGCTGCCCAATCCTTATCATAAACTCTTCGGTATTAGTTTTTTATTTATTATATTTCTTGTATTTATTCATGTTAGATTACTTTTGCTCGACAATTCATATTTATTGGCAATGAAAGGGGCTGGCGGAGGTTTGTTAGGTTATTATTTTGCCAATTCCTTATCCCTTTATTTTGGAACAAAAGGCGCTTATCTTGTTCTAATCTCTCTCAGCTTAATATCTGCCTTATTCATAACTGATATTTCCTATTTTCATATATTTAGGAACCTGGGGAAGAAAACAAAGGTGATGTTTCATAATATTTACAATATTTCAAAAAATATCTGGACAAATATTTCTAAAATTACAAAACGCAAAGAAGTTCCCGACTATCAAAAATACGGAACAGATGAGATACCCAAAGGATTATTTAAAATAAAAAAAACCAGGAAAATAGAGAAAAAATTAGAAGAAGAGGAAGAAGAAGCTACTTTTGACAGAGATTACCAAATATCTAAACAGAAACCTAAAATAGACAGTTATCAGGTTCCACCCCTATCTCTACTATCTGACTCACACGCTGAAGAGAAAGCAGATACTAAATTAAACATTGAAGAAAATGTAAAAACACTCGAAAGAACCTTCACTAATTTTGGAATTGATGCAAAAGTCGTTGGGGTTATCCAGGGACCAACTGTTACCCGATATGAAATTCATCCTGCACCAGGTGTTAAAATATCTAAAATAACTAATTTAAGTAATGATATTGCTTTGTCCTTTGCAGTAGCCTCAGTCAGGATAGAAGCACCAATACCCGGTAAAAACGCTGTAGGAATCGAAGTCCCTAATCGTAAAAGAATAAATGTGTATTTAAAAGAAATATTGCAAAGTAGTGAATTTCAAAATGGAAAATATAAATTACCCATTGCTTTAGGAATAGATATTGGAGGCAAGCCCATAATCGCAGATTTAACCGAACTTCCTCATTTATTAATTGCCGGGGCAACCGGATCAGGGAAAAGTGTATGTATTAATAATATAATATTAAGTATTCTTTATAAACTAAGTCCGGAAACAGTGAAATTTCTAATGATCGACCCAAAGAGAGTAGAGCTAAATATTTACAATGGCATTCCACATTTATTGATACCTATTGTAACCGATACAAATCAAGCCATTAAAGTATTAAACTGGGCGATTTCCGAAATGGAAAAAAGATTTAAAATATTTGCGGAAGTAGGAGTCAGGAATGTAGACGGTTACAACGAATATGTTAGAAATATTAATAATGATAATGAACCCTTACCCTTTATTATAATAATAATCGATGAATTAGCTGATTTGATGTTAACCTCTCCGGTAAAAGCAGAGGAATCATTATGCAGATTAGCTCAGATGACCAGAGCAACGGGAATACATTTAATAATAGCTACTCAACGTCCTTCTGTAGATATTATTACCGGTTCAATAAAGGTAAATTTCCCTTCCAGAATTGCCTTTGCGGTTTCTACTCAGGTTGATTCGAGAACTATATTAGATGTTAATGGTGCCGAAAAATTATTAGGGAATGGAGATATGTTATTTTCTCCGGTTGGTGCCTCCAAACCAATTAGGGCTCAAGGAGCTTTTGTAGTAGAAAAAGAAATTAGAAATGTGGTTTCCTATTTAATGAAGTATTCCCCCTCTCTCGAATATGAACAAGAAGTGTTAGAATATAAAAAGAGTAAAGATTTACTGCGAGAAACAGAAGAAGAGGAAGAAGATGAATTATTCAATGAAGCTGTTTCTATTATTATTAATAGTAAACAGGCTTCAATATCAATATTGCAACGAAAGCTTCGAATTGGTTATACCCGAGCAGCTCGATTGATAGATGTTATGGAGAAAAGGGGAATTGTAGGACCATACGATGGTCGAAATCCAAGAAAGATATTAATTTCCAATGATGAATATTTAAATAAATACGATAAATAAATTAGTCGTTAGTGAATAGTGAATAGTCGTTAGTATAAATGCAAGATGCAAGTTTTCAGTTTACGGTTCTCAGTTATCAGTCTATTATATTTTATGTCATTGCGAAATCTGATTTATCAGAGTGTGGCAATTTCTTTACTATATACTAAATACGATATACTATATACTAAATACGAATTTAGTTTTTATTAAAAAATAATAGATATTTTTTTATTTTTAAGCAGGAAAAAACTCATCTGATGTAGTATTATTATATTAAGTGGGTAATTAATCGTAAATACTGAGGCGAACCAAGTGTTATTGCGAGGAGCAAAATAAGTCTGACCCTGCGAAAGCAGGGGAAGCAATCTCAAATTAACCAACAAACCAGTGAACTAGCTAACTAAATACTAACGACTATTCACTATTCACTAACGACTAAATAAAAGAGGAGGTGATAGATGAACTATTTTTCTGACCGAATAAACCCTATTAAATAAAAACATTTTTTAACAGGGGAAAAGTAAAGTTAGGATTTTAAGTATTTTTAATAATGAAAGGAGATTTTAAAAATGAAAAAGAATCTATTAGGAGTAGTCGTATTAGTAATAATATTAGGTTTATGTCTTTCTTCAACCCTTTTTTCTGCAGAACCACTTAAAGTTGGCTTGGTGTTTGATATTGGTGGAAAAGGAGATAAATCATTTAATGATTCAGCATCCCGAGGTTTGTCATGGGCGGCAGCTGATTTTGGAATTAAACGTATCGAATTAGAGCCAGGGGTAGATGCAGATAGGGAAGTAAATCTTAGAAACTTAGCAATGATAGGTTATGATGTAATAATCGGAGTAGGATTTTTATTTACTGATGCCATAATTACCGTGGCTGATGAGTTCCCTGATACTAAATTTGCCATTGTAGATGGATTTATCCCTGATAAGCCTAATGTAATGTCTCTGTTGTTTCCGGAACCTCAGGGTTCTTTCCTGGTGGGTATGATTGCTGGTATGAAAGCACAGGAAGATGGAAAAGATACAGTTGGATTTGTAGGTGGAATGGATATAGCGCTTATTAATGGATTTGAAGCAGGTTATATAGCTGGTGTTCATTATGTCTATCCTGAATGTAAGATTCTTTCTGCTTATGCTGGTGATACTCCCGTCGCTTTTGCTGACCCGGTAAAAGGGAAAGAATTAGCTTTGTCCCAATACGATAACGGAGCATGGGTTGTCTATCATGCTTCTGGTCTAACCGGAGCCGGAGTATTTGAAGCAGCCAAAGAAAGAAAAAGATTTGTAATCGGTGTAGACTCCAATCAGAACTATATGGGATATATCGAGGAAACCGGAGAAAATTTTGGTTTAACCAGTATGTTAAAGCAAGTTGACGTTTCAGTATATCTTGCCATAAAAGCAGCGGTTGAAGGAACTTTTAAAGGCGGTATTGAAGTATTTGGTTTAGATAGAACCGCTACCATTGGAGGTATAACATACTCCGGAGTTGGTTATGCTCTCGATAAGTACAATAAAGATCTTATAACTCCAGAAATGATTACCAAGGTCGAAGAAGCAAAAGCTAAAATCATAAGTGGAGAAATTGTTGTTCCCACCGAAGTAACTAAATAACATATTCCTACATTTATATTGGAGGTATTCATGTAATAATGAATACCTCCAATATATTAAAATTAAGTGTAAATTACTGAAGGAGGATTTATCAATTGCCTGAGATTGCTTTAGAGATGAAAAATATCACCAAACGATTCCCTCTTGTAGTTGCCAACGATAAAGTTAGTTTCACAGTCTACAAAGGAGAAATACATGCTTTAGTTGGCGAAAATGGAGCCGGAAAATCAACCCTGATGAGTATTTTGTATGGACTGTATCAGGCTGATTCCGGTCAAATTTTTATAAATGGAAAGAAAGTTAATATTGCCAATCCGAATGTTGCTATCAATTTAAAGATTGGTATGGTTCATCAGCATTTTATGTTAGTACCACCTTTAACGGTTGCGGAAAATATTATCCTGGGTATGGAACCCAAAAAAAATAATATTTTTATAGATATGGAAAAAGCAATAAAAAGAGTTGAAGAATTATCTGAAAACATGGGTTTTAAAATTGATCCTAAAGCAAAAATCGAAAATATTTCTGTGGGGATTCAGCAAAGAGTAGAAATTATTAAAGTCCTTTATCGAGGAGCGGAGATATTAGTGATGGACGAACCTACTGCGGTATTAACTCCCCAGGAAGTTGAAGAACTATTCGAAATACTTAGATCGCTAAAAAAACAGGGTAAAACTATTATTTTTATTACTCATAAATTAAATGAAGTAAAGGACCTCTCTGACCGGGTAACTGTAATGAGAAGAGGGAAGGTGGTAGGAGTAAAAAATACCAAAGATACCAACCAAGAAGAAATCGCCAGTATGATGGTAGGCAGAAAGGTTATTTTTGAAATTGAAAAAAAACCTCTTAACCTTGGGAAAACAGCTTTAAAAGTAGAAAAATTAGAAGCGCTTAGCAACAAAGGATTACCAGCTGTAAAGAATATCTCTTTTGAAATAAAGGAAGGAGAGATATTGGGATTTGCCGGCGTAGAAGGAAATGGACAGACTGAGTTAGTAGAAGTTATTACCGGACTTCGTCCAGCATCAAGCGGTAAAATATTTTTATATGACAAGGATATTACTAATTATTCTCCTCGAAGTATCAGAGAAGATAAAATTGCTCACATCCCAGAAGATAGGAGACAACGCGGAATTATTTCAAATTATACGGTTGCCGAAAATTTAATTTTAGGAAACCATTATCGTTCACCTTTTAGTAAAGGTTTTGTCTTAAACTTTACCGCAATTAATAACCATGCTAATAATTTAATAAAAGATTTTGATATACGACCTTCTGATAAAGATAATTTATTAAAATCTTTATCCGGAGGCAACCAACAGAAGGTTATTGTCGCCCGTGAATTATACGGTGAACCAAAGCTTTTAATCGCCGCTCAACCAACTCGGGGATTAGATGTAGGCTCTATTGAGTTTGTACACCAACAAATATTAAATGAAAGAGATAAGGGAAAAGCAATCTTACTAATTTCGGCTGATTTAGAAGAGATTTTATCTTTATCTGATCGCATTGCTGTTATATATGAAGGCGAAATAGTAGATGTTTTAGATCCGAAAAAAACAGACGAAAAGGAAATAGGTTTATTAATGACTGGCTCTACTACAAATAAAAAATTATCAAAGGTCAAGTAGTTTATGGAGGAAGATAAATTTGAAAAGTATTAAAAAATTTGACTATTATAGCATTTTAGAAAAAATTACTCCTTTAATTGCGGTGATACTTGCTCTCTTGGTAGGTGCAATTGTTATTATGTTAATTGGTGAAAATCCAGTTTTTGTTTATAAAACATTATTTAGCAACGCTATTGGTAATAGAGATGGCTGGGGTAATGTATTATTCAGAGCAACTCCCTTAATATTTACCGGGCTGACAGTCGCTTTCGCTTTCCGCTGTGGTTTATTTAACATAGGTGGAGAAGGACAAATGTATATAGGAACTTTTCTTGCTACCTGGGTTGGATTTACCTTTACTAATTTGCCTGCTTTCGTACTTATACCTCTATGCATATTATCAGCAGCTGCCGGTGGCGCTTTATGGGCAGCTGTTCCCGGAATACTAAAAGCTAAAACAGGAGTACATGAAGTTATTGTTACTATTATGATGAACTGGATAGCTGCTTCTTTAACTTTCTTTCTTGTTTTAAAATTTAAAGCATCACCAACTGAAGCAATGGTAGCAGCTGGCGTAAAACAGATGATTCCCCATACCAATGAAATTGCTGAAGCTGCCCGACTTCCTCGACTTTATAATATTTTTAAGTTTTTAAATATAGATTTCCCCTCTTATAATCAAGTAAATGTATCTTTTTTTATCGCCATAGGAGTAGCCGTATTAGCTTATTATATTTTATGGAAAACAAATTTAGGCTACGAAATAAGAGCAGTCGGCTATAGCCCTATGGCTGCTGAATATGGAGGAATCAGTGTAGGCAAAAACATTATTTTGGCCATGATGATAAGCGGTGCTTTTGCCGGTTTAGTAGGAACGAATGAAGTGATGGGTTTTAAATATCGCTGGAGACAAGAACTTTTCACCGGATTAGGATTTAACGGAATTGCTGTGGCACTTTTAGGTAAGAATCACCCTCTGGGGGTAGTCTTAGCTGCCATTTTATTCGGTATTTTAAATTACGGAGGAGCTATAGTCAATATTTTTACTGCAGGAAGAATCCCTCGGGAGCTTATTATGGTATTGCAAGCTGTTATAGTTATATTTGTAGTAATCAGTGATGAAGTAGTAAAGAGATTAATTCGCCAAAGGAGGAAAGTGGTATAATGTTTGGTGATATTTTTAACGCACAGTTTGTAGCTTCATCTATCAGAGTAGCCATCCCTTTAGCTTTAGCTGGTTTAGGAGGAGTATTTTCAGAAAGGTCAGGAGTAATTAATATTGGATTAGAGGGTATGATGTTAACTGGTGCTTTTACAGCAGTTGCAGTGACTAATTTTGCTCAAAATCCCTGGGTGGGAGTTTTGGCAGCAATTTTGGTTGGTATTTTTCTGGGGTTAATACATGCCATTACCTGTATTACTTTCAAAGCCAATCAGATAGTAAGTGGTGTAGCTATTAATTTATTTGCCAGTGGAATTACTATATTTTTATGCTGGCTTTTATTTGGTGAAACCCAAATTATGGTTAAAAGCAGTTTGCCAATTTGGGGATTGTCTATCCCAAACATTGGAGAAGGCTCAACATTTGTGAGAAGTATGATAACTATATTTGCTCATCATTCCCCTTTAGTATATCTAACGATAATAATTTTTGCATTATCACATATCATTATATTTAAAACTCCTTTCGGGTTAAGATTAAGATCAGTTGGCGAATACCCTCAGGCCGCTGATACTATGGGAGTAAATATTGTTAAAATGCGATATATAGCAGTAATGACCTCCGGGGCTCTTGCCGGATTAGCAGGTTCTTTTTTATCTTTAGAACAAGCCCATTTTTTTGTCAAAGAAATGAGTGGGGGTAGAGGATTTATCGCCTTAGCAGCGATGATTTTTGGAAAATGGACTCCCCTGGGCACTGCGGGAGCTGCACTTTTATTTGGTTTTGGAGAGGCTCTTTCTATCAGATTACAGGGTGTCACTGCTGTTCCGGTACAATTTATCAATATGGTTCCTTACTTATTGGCAATTTTTGTATTAGTAAGCGCTATCGGGAGAGCTACCCCTCCAGCAGCAGATGGAATTCCTTACGAAAAAGAAATAGGATAAAGAGTAAAAAAATTAAGAATAACTCGACCATAGAATGTTTTAGGTATATAATAGGTATATAATATAAAAAATAATACAATTTCCAAAAAAGGAGAAGAATTTAATCAAATGAAAGATATTGGAAATTTCCTAAAAGAGAGAAGGGAAGCAAGGGGAATTTCTTTAATTGAAGTAGAGAAGGATTTAAAGATACGTAAAAAATATTTGCAAGCCCTTGAAGAAGGCAATGTAAATGCAATTCCCGGTAAAACTTATCTTATTGGATATTTGAGAAATTATAGTAAATATCTGGGTATAAATGAAGAAAATATTAATCAGATAATTCAAACTTATAATAATTTAGAAAAAAAGAAGTCTGGTTTAAAAAAAACTAAAGAAGAAAATATCTACCTTAAAACGAAAGATAGATCTATCTTTGCGAAAAAAAGGTTTTTCTTTCCTATTAAATATGTATATTTAACCAGCTTTGTTCTTATAATCTTTATTGGACTATTATTATTAAGCCGTTCTCTTAAAGAAGCCCAGAATTTCCCGGTTCCTTCGCCTGAAATCGGAAACGAAACTGGCACAAATATCGAGGAAAAAGCGAGCGATATAAGCGCTTTAACTGAAGAGCTTATTAAATCGGAAGCAGAAGCTATTAGTGCAGAACATTCTACACAAGATAGTATTTTAACTAAAAAATTACCTATTCTAAAATTAATAGCAAGTGATAAAGCCTGGGTAAAAATTCTTTCCGAAGACAAAACAATATTTGAGGGAATATTATTTAAAGACGAAGAATTTTTTTGGGAAACCGACCAAGTTTTAGAAATTATAACTGAATATCCTACTAAAATTAAAACATATTATGATGATGAATCAATTGAGATTGGCAAAGGAATTATTGATAATTACCTTCTAAAATATAATTTTAATCCTACACAAAATATTTAATAGGAATATACAAAACTGTGGGAAAGATATTTTTAGCAAAACCAGCCAAACTTATAATAAGCATGATCACCTCGGATAAATATTTATTCAGTCTATACAAAGAGATATTAATTAAAAGATTTGGAGAAGTTGATATCGAGAGCAGTACTCAGCCTTTTAATTATACAGATTATTATGAAGAAGAATTTGGCGAAAATTTAATGCAAAAATTATTTTCCTTTTCCACTCTGATTAGACAAGATGAGCTTGCAGAAATTAAAATAATAACCAATGGTTTAGAAAAAAATAATAATATAGACAAAAATATCAAAACAAATATAACACATCGTAAACGAAAAATAAATCTTGATCCAGGGTATATTACCCTAAATAAATATATTCTTGCCAGCACTAAAAATGGACCATCCAGAATTTACCTTAATCAAGGGATATATGCTGAAATTACTCTTAGCTTTATAAATAAATCATTTGTTCCTTGTGAGTATACCTATCCTAACTATAAAACCTGTGAATATATAATTTTTTTAACTTCAGTTAGGCAAAAATATAAATTACAACTAAAAGAGAACTCAAATAAAATATAAATAGAATGAGAGGGAATTAACTTTATAAATTTAGAAAAAGTAAGATCATTTATTGCCGTAAATTTAAATCCAGAGATAAAAGAATATTTAATTTCTCTTCAAGCTAACCTATCTATTCCTGAAACCAAAATAAAATGGGTTGAAAAAAACAACTTACACCTCACTATGAAATTTTTGGGGTACGTATCGTTAGAACAAACGGAATTAATAAAATCAATATTAAAAGAAATTACCAGTCGATATAGTCCGTTCATTATAAAATTGTCTTCTGATATGGGAATGTTTCCAACTTACAAGATGCCTCGAATAATATGGGTAGGGATGAAAGAAGGTATAAGCGAATTAAAAGGGTTATATAATTACCTAGAAAATAATTTATCAAGTAAAGGCTTCCCCCGGGAAGATAAAGATTTTTCCGGCCATATAACCATCGGAAGGGTGAAATTTATTGGAGATAAGACTAACTTCATTCAAATAGTAAAAAGAATTAGCGTAAATAATTTGTCACAAGAGGCTGGCAGTATTGACCTCATGGAAAGCAAATTAACCCCAAATGGACCCATCTATAACATAACAGCCAAATTCCCTTTATTAAAACAATAGAAAATCAAAAATATTACTAAAATATTTATAAAAATAGAAATATAAAGGAGTAAACTAAAAAATGACTGACAAAGTGCAACAAAACAAACCGGAAAGAGAAAAAGCATTAAATGTAGCCATGCAAAGTATTGAACAAAGATTCGGAAAAGGTTCTATAATGAAATTAGGGGATCGACCCAAGGTTTCTGATAGTGACAGTATTTCAACTGGTTCATTGAGTTTGGATATTGCTCTTGGAATAGGTGGAGTCCCACGAGGAAGAGTAATTGAGATTTTTGGTCCTGAATCCTCTGGTAAAACCACACTTGCTTTACATATTATAGCTGAGGCTCAAAAAAATAATGGTATCGCTGCTTTTATTGATGCTGAGCACGCATTAGACCCAAATTATGCCAAAAATATTGGTGTTAATATAGATGAATTAATCATATCTCAGCCAGATACTGGCGAACAAGCTTTAGAAATAACTGAATCTTTAGTTAGAAGTAATGCAGTTGATGTCATTGTTATAGATTCAGTTGCTGCTTTAGTACCTAAGGCAGAAATAGAAGGCAACATGGGAGATTCCTATATGGGGTTACAAGCAAGATTAATGTCTCAAGCTCTCAGGAAGCTCACAGCTATCATTAGTAAGTCAAGAACTACAACCGTATTTGTAAATCAAATTAGAGAAAAGATTGGTATCTTTTTTGGTAATCCTGAAACTACTCCCGGTGGCAGAGCGCTTAAGTTTTATTCTTCTATTAGAATGGATATCAGAAGAAAGGCAACCATTAAAAAAGATGAAAATGATATCGGAATTAGCGCTAAGGTGAAAGTAGTAAAAAATAAATTAGCACCACCCTTCAAAGAAACAATATTCGATATAATTTTTGGTAAAGGAATCTCTAAAGAAGGGGATATTATAGATCTTGGTATTAAATATAATATTCTACAAAAATCAGGAGTTTGGATATCTTATAATGATATAAAATTTGGCCAGGGTCGTGAAAACTGTAAAACCTATTTGGAAGAACACCCTGAAATTGCTAAAGAGATAGAAAATAATATATTAACAGCCGCTGGGCTTAGTATAAGAATAAAAAAAGAGGATCCAAAAAATAAATAAAATTACTTCTATAAATTATGATAAAAAAGATGTCAGTCAAGTAGATATTTGCGTAGATAATAAGACCAGATACAAAATAAATGAAAATATAATTAAATCATTAGATATTTGCGTTGGCAAAGAATTATCTGATCAAGAAATAGAAAAAATCATTTCAGAAGATAAAACCATAAGGGGTAAAGAATATCTTTTAAGGCTTTTATCCCGGAGAATTTATAGTAGATATGAAATATTAAAAAAACTAAATAGTAAAGGATATCCTGAAAATATTATCTCGAATCTTATTTTCTGGTTAGAGGGCAATAATTATATTAACGATGAACTCTTTGCCGAGATGTGGGCGCAATTTCGATTACAAAATAAACCTATAGGAAGGTATAAATTAAATCAAGAATTAAGAATAAAAGGGATTAAACAGGATATCATCCAAAAAGCGATAGACAAAACATACCAAGAAATGGATGAATTAACCTTAGCCCGAAATCTTATAAAAGAAAAGATTGTGTCATCCGAAATAAAAAATATTAGGATAAATCCAAAAAAAATATATAATTTTTTATTAAGAAGAGGATTTTCAATAGAAATTTCGAAAAATATTTACGATGAGCTAAACAATGAAAATACAGTAATAAGTAATAAGTAACCTGTAATAAGCACCTGTTTTTATAATTTCATAAATTTAATCTTATTACTCATTTGCCTAAAGCATTTTTTTAATGTAGGGGTCGCGGATTTATCCGACCCGAAACGTGTTCGATGCCTGCCTGTGCGTTCCCGCACGCAGACAGGAATCGAACCCCTAAATACTTGATACGAATTTAATCTGATTCTCGATTTCTATTATCTTAACGAGATACGATATACGAGATACGATATACGAACTTTGGTTATTTGACTTTTAAAACTATACAGGTTAAAATATTTCAAGTAAATATTTCAAATTTTTACAATCTCTTATGTAATTATTACGGTTTCTAATTCTAGGTAAATACATATTTAATGATGTTAAAATGTGATTTAAATTAAAGTATATCTTACGTACCTTGTAAATTGAATATTAGGAGGTGAAGTAATATTAAAATTTACTATATTATTACTCTAAGCATTTTTATTGGTTTGATAATAGGTTATTTCCTCGCTAAGTATATTGCCAAGGCAAAAATATCATCAGCAGAAATAAGCGCTAAGAATATTATAGAAAATGCCGAAAGAGAAGCGAATTCTCTCAAGAAAGAAACAGAGTTACAAGCGAAAGAAGAGGCTTACAATGTTAAGAAGGATGTTGAGATAGAAATCAGACAAAAACGAGTTGAAATGCAAAGGCTTGAGAGCAGCTTAATTAATAGAAGCAATAGCTTAGTTCAAAAAATAGAATCACTTGAAAAAAGAGAGAAATTATTAAATAATAAAGAAAAAGAACTCGAAAATAATATCCAAAAAACCAATAATTTATACCAAGAACAGAGAAACGAATTGATAAAGATTTCAAATATGAGTGCAGAGGAAGCAAAGAAAGAACTTTTAAGCAATTTAGAAAAAGAGCTTACTCATGAAACCGGTAAGATGATTAAAGAGATTGAAGATCAAGCAAAAGTTGAAGCAGACAAAAAATCCAGACAAATAATATCATTAGCGATTCAAAGATATTCTGCTGACCACACGGTGGAAACAACGACATCTTTTGTACCTTTACCCAATGAAGACATGAAAGGAAGAATCATTGGAAGAGAAGGTAGGAATATCAGAACATTTGAAATGTTAACCGGAGTTGATTTAATTGTAGATGATACCCCGGAAGCAGTAATAATTTCGGGGTTTGATCCTATACGAAGAGAAATAGCGCGACTGTCTTTAGAAAAGCTGATTACTGACGGCCGCATACAACCAGCAAGAATTGAAGAAATAATAGAAAAAACTAAAGTAATAGTTAATAACAAGATTCAAGAAGAAGGAGAACAGGTAGTATTTGATACGAATATAAAAAATATAAATCCCAAACTAATTAATTTATTGGGGAAATTAAAATATCGCACAAGCTACGGACAGAATGTTCTGCAGCATTCAATAGAAGTTGCATATCTTGCTGAAATTATGGCTTCAGAAATTGGCGTAAATTCGCAATTGGCAAAAAGAGCAGGACTCCTTCATGATATAGGAAAAGCTGTTGACCATGAAATAGAAGGAGCTCACGCATTAATTGGCTCTGAAATTGCCAAAAAAAATGGTGAAAGTTTTGAAGTAATTAATGCTATTGCTGCTCACCATTCGGAGGTGGAACCTAAAACAATTGAAGCAGTTTTAGTCCAATCTGCCGATGCAATATCTGCTTCTCGTCCCGGTGCTCGACGTGAGATGCTGGAAACTTATATAAAAAGACTTGAAAAATTGGAAGAAATTGCTAATTCATTTGAAGGGGTGGAAAGAGCATTTGCTATACAAGCGGGTAGAGAAATAAGGATAATCGTAAATCCGGAAGAAATAGATGATTATACAGCAAAAAAGATAGCAAGAGATATTTCAAAAAAAGTTGAAAAGAATATAGATTACCCCGGTCAAATTAAAGTAATGGTTATTAGAGAAACCCGCTCAGTAGAATATGCAAAATAAATAAAACATATTATCATTAAAGAGGAGGCAATTTTTAATAAAAATTGCCTCCTTAAATATATTCATTCAAAAATAATAATAAATTTTTATTTCTTTTTATAATTGCAGAAAGAACAGGAAAAATCTGCAATTTATTTTTTTGTAAACCTTACTCAATATATATTCAAGGACGATAGATAATGATATATAAACAAAAATTATACGTTAAAACCTTCGGATGCCAAATGAACGTAAATGATTCAGAATATATCATTGGCCAATTAGTAAAATTAGGTTATTCGACTACAGAAGATATGTTTAAATCCAACTTAATTTTATTAAATACTTGCTGTGTTAGAGCAAAAGTTGAACAGAAAATATACAGCTTAATTGGGAAGATAAAAGAGATAAAAGAATCTAACCCGGATGTGATTTTAGGTATATGTGGATGTATGGCTCAAAAGGAAAAAGAAAATATATTCAAAAGAGCTCCTTATGTTGATTTTATATTCAGTCCTTCTCAAATTAATAATATGGAAGAAATGGTTAGTACTATAAAATACGGTAATAAAAAATATATTTCTTGCGAAAATACTCCCGAATTTAGCTTGGATCACCTTCCTATTAAAAGAGGAAGTAAAATATCTGCCTGGATTCAAATAATGAGAGGCTGTAATAATTATTGCTCTTACTGCGTTGTCCCATACACCAGGGGTCCTGAGCAGAGCAGGGGAGTTTCCGAAATATTATCAGAAGTAAATAATTTAGCTCAAAATAAATATAAAGAAGTATTTCTATTAGGCCAAAATGTCAATTCCTACGGTAATGACCTTTCTCAGTCTGTAACTTTTTCTAAATTATTAGAATTATTAAATGATATTAACGGTATAGAAAGAATAAGATTCACCACTTCTCATCCCAAAGATTTTTCTTTCGATTTGATAGAAACAATAAAAAACTGCAATAAAGTCTGCAACCATATCCATTTGCCTATTCAATCCGCTTCAAGCAAAATACTTAAAATGATGAATAGAAAATATGATATCAGTTATTATAAGAATATCATTAAAGAAATTCGAAATAATATAGACAATATTGCAATTACCACAGATGTAATGGTAGGGTTCCCCGGAGAAACTGAAGACGACTTTCTGGATACTTTACGTGCCTTTAAAGAAATAGAATTTGACGAAGCATATACTTTTATATATTCTAATAGAGAAAATGCTATTGCTTCATTATTGCCCGACCAGGTTCCTTTAGAGCTCAAAAAAGAAAGGTTATGGAAACTTATCGATTTACAAAAGGAAATATCAGCTAAAATTAATAAAAAACTTGAAGGAAAAACATTTGAAGTACTGGTGGATAAGAAGTCTAAAAAGCATATTGAAAATCAATTTTCCGGAAGAACAGAGACCAATAAAACTGTAGTATTTACCAGTAAGCAAGACTTGTTAGGCAAATTAGTTAAAGTTAAAATTATAAAGTCAAGTGCTTGGACTTTATATGGAGAACTAATTGAATGATTAATAATAAAGAAAATAATTTACTTATTTTATTGGGTCCTACCGGAGTAGGTAAAACAGATATTTCGATTAAATTAGCTCAAAAAATCCCTGATATAGAAATAATTTCTGCTGATTCTATGCAAATATATAAATATATGGATATTGGGACTGCTAAGCCTGATAAAAGCGTATTAAACACCATAAAGCACCATATGATAGATATTGTTGATCCGGCAGAGAATTTTGACGTAATACAATACAGCAAGTTAGCTGCAAAAATAATATTAGACGTTTTTAAAAGAGGTAAAATACCGATATTGGCCGGTGGTTCCGGACTATATATTTCTTCAATAATTAATCCTCTTTTTACAGGACCTGATAGGAATATTGAGTATAGAAAAACCCTGGGAGAAGAGGCAAAAATACACGGTAAAAAGTATTTATATGATAGATTATCCAAAATAGATCCAATTTCTGCTTCAAAAATTGAACCTAACGATTTAAGAAGGATAATCAGAGCTTTAGAAGTTTATAAATCTACCGGTAAAACCATCTCTTATTTACAGAAAAAATCTTCTAATAATAATGCAAAAATTAATTATCAAATTATTGGATTTAAAAGAAATAGAGAGAATCTATATGAAGTAATTAATTTAAGAGTTGATAAGATGATTAAAGACGGATTTATAGAAGAAGTTAAAATGTTACGAGATAAGGGCTACAAAGAAAATTTAAATTCAATGCAGGGATTAGGTTATAAACAGATAAATAAGCATCTAAATGGTGTATGCAGTAAAGAAGAGGCTATTGATTTAATAAAGATAGAGACCCGGCATTATGCCAAAAGACAAATGACCTGGTTTAAAAATAAAATAAAAAATATCGAATGGATAGATTTAGATAAGAGTAGCGAAAATGAAGCAATCTTAAAAATATGGAGTTGTAGGGTATGAAAAGAATTGGGATAGATATTGGTTCTGATAATCTTAAAGCAGTGGTGATAGAGGGGAAAAATATAACTTCTTATCTAAAAAAAATAGATGGAAAACCAATTTATGCTTTAAAGGAAATATTAGATGAAATTATAACAAAACACAGTAATGAGGCTTATCTTGGTGTAACAGGGGTTAATTCAATTTCTTTATCAGATGTTCTAAATGAAAAACAAATGATCAATGAATCAATTGCGACTAAAGGGGGCATTGCATCTCTTGATCTAGACATTAAGGAAAATGAAAAGTTTGCAGTCATTGATGTTGGAGCCTCAAACCAGAGATGTTATGAATTTGAAAAAGATAAAAATAGTGGAAAATTAATTTTAGAACATCATTATTTACAGAATAAATGTGGTGCCGGTTCAGGTTTGTTACTTGAGCATATGGCAAAAAGATTTGAATATGGTTCAATAGGGGAACTGTCTAATGTAGCTAATCAAACTGAAAAAACCATAAAGCTTTCTGCAAAATGTGGTGTTTTCCGTGAATCTGATGTTGTGCACCAACAACAAAAGGGAACGCCAAAAGAGGTATTGGCTGCTTCACTTTATAGAGCCTCTGCTGATAGTTTTAAAACCATTCTCGCAAATGGAATAATGCCTGAAGGTAGGATTATTCTTATTGGTGGTCTCTCTCTTAGTAAGGCCTTTGTTAAGCATCTAATGGATGTTTGCAAAATCTCTTCTGAAAGAGTGATCATTCCAAAACAAGGATTACATATAAGTGCAATTGGTGCAGCAATCTATGGTCAACAGGTTTATTTAAATAATATAATAATAAAATTAGAGAAAAAACTAACACAACCCTTTAACTATGAATCACAGGGCCCTCTAATCTTCAAAAAATCCAAAATTATGAAACCAAAAGAAGATTGGCCTTATGGCGCAGATATTCCTTTAGCTAGCTTAGGAATTGATATAGGCTCTGTCAGTACAAAAGCTGCATTAATAGCAGAAATTAATGGTAAGTTTAGATTGCTTGCCTATCACTACAGGAGAACAGAGATAGACCCCGTTGGGGCTGCAATAGATGTTATAAACAAAGTATATAATCAGGTTATAGAAAGGGGCTATAAAATTGAGAAAGTTATTGCAGGAACAACTGGAAGCGGAAGACAGCTTACTGGTTTTATAGTTGGGGCTTCTAAAGAACATATTGTTGATGAAATCACTGCACAGGCTGCAGGTATAACAACATTCTATCCTCAAAAAGAGTTTAGTATTATTGAGTTTGGTGGTCAGGATTCAAAATATATTAATATCAACCAGGGTGTGGTTGTTGATTTTGCAATGAATAATGCATGTGCTGCCGGGACTGGAGCATTGCTTGAAAAATATGCCATGCGCAGAGGTATTAAAATAGAGGATTTAGGAGATATTGCCTTAAGAGCAAAGAATCCACCTGATATAGATAGCACTTGTGCGGTTTTGTCAGAGCAATCAATAATAAAATATGAGCAAAACAATATATCTTTAGAGGATTTATGTGCTGCCCTTACCTTAGCAACTGCAAGAAACTATTTAGCAAAGGTAGTTAGCGGCAGCGAAATAAAAGAAAAGGTTGTTTTTCAGGGTGCAACTGCCTTTAATCTTGGACAGGTTGCTGCTCTTGAAACTGTTCTTGGAAAAGGAATCATTGTACCTCCCTGGCCGCATATAACCGGGGCAATAGGTGCAGCAAAATATGCCTATGATAGCTCTAATTCAGGCAATTTTAGAGGATTTAAAAAAATATCAAATTTAAAATACAATGTAGGATCCTACCAATGTATTAATAAAGGTTGTGGAAATGACTGCAACATAACCAGGGCTGAAATTAAAGGTAAAGAAAAGATATTTTATTTTATAGGTGACAGATGCCAGAGATACAGTGCAAAAAAGGATGAGAAACAAATAAAGCCGCCTAACTTATTTAAAGAAAGGCAGAAAATAATGGAGGATAGCTGTAAATGAGAGTAGGAATTCCCAGGGGTTTGTTATTTAATGATTTCTCACCTTTGTTTATTCCTTTTTTTAGTTATTTAGGCATAGAAACCATTGTTTCAGATGAAACGAATAGGAAAATAATTAATCGTGGTTTAGAGATAGTGCCAGCAGAATATTGTTTCCCAATTAAGGTAGCCTATGGTCATGTTGATAATCTTCTAAAAAAAGGTGTTGATTTTATTTTTATTCCCCAAATTGCAACTACAGGAGAACCAACTCGTGGCTATAAGTTTTGTGTTACCTGTCCCTGGACACAGTCTGCACCAGATCTCATGAAATCTGCCCCAAAGCTGGTTAAAGAAGGCCTCAATCTAAAAAACTTACTTTCTCCTTCACTATTTTTTGACTGGGGATTAAATCATATTGAAGATCAGATGAGAAAAACTATAGCAAAGATGGGTTATAGCACGAAAAACGTTAGGACTGCTCTTCAAGAGGGATTAGTAAACAAAAAAATGTTTGATAAGAAAATTGAGGAAAAAACAAAAGAAGTCTTTGATTTTATTCAAGAGAAATGTAAAAAAAATGAACCTACTTTTTTAGTTATGGCAAGACCATACACCGCTTATGATGCAAATATTAATAATGATATTGTCAATAAAATATTGGATGCTGGTTATCTGGCGATACCCCTTGAATTTGCGCCAATAGGTTCAATAGATATTTCTAAACAGATGCCAAAAATGTACTGGATTCAGGGTCAAAAGAAACTGGCTGCCATTGAATTATTAAACGCCAATAAAAACCTGTTTGGAATTGATATAACCTATTTTGCCTGTGGTCCTGATACCCAGATAAATCAGCAAATGAGATGCAGAACACAAAAACCATTTCTAACCGTTGAAATGGATGAGCATACCGGAGATGCCGGAATTGATACCAGATTACAGGCGTTTTTCAATACAGTTAAATCTTACCTGGGTATAGAAGCAAAGCAAATCGGCAAAGTGTTTAGTGTCAAGCTAAAAGGTCTTAATAATATTCAAGATAAAAAAATTCTTTTTTTTCCTCCCATGTCCAAACATAATTATGCCTTATCTGCTGTTTTAAATGCCTATGGCATTCATTCAAGGGTTTTAGAAGTAAGCCCGGATGAAACCATGGAAAGAGCGAGAAGCTGTACCTGCGGCCTGGTATGTACCCCTTATCTTCATACGACAGAGGCTATGCTTAATTTGATGCAAAAACCAGGGTTTGACCAGGAAAAGTGTGCCTTTTTTCAGGCAACAACCGATTGTGGCCCATGCAGACTGGGGCAGTATGCAAGCCTTGAATCTCTTTTATTCCAGAAAAAGGGAATAGATGTTGATATAATAACCGGGGGTGAACTGGAAAGTGAATTTAATCTTGGCATGCCTTTATTGATCAAGGCCTGGTATGGTATAACTGCAGTTGACCAGCTGGAAAAAATGAGAATGCACACCAGACCCTATGAGGTTAATAAAGGAACCTCGAATCAGATTTATGAGAAATATCTGAAAAAGCTTCTTGATTATCTATCAGATTTAAAAACTAATCTTGGGAAAATAAAAACCCTTTTAACTGGTGGGAAGGCATTTTTCTCTAATTTATTGGATAGAAATTCATCCCCTGTTGAAGAAATCTTAAGAAAAGCTCAAGGAGAATTTTCTAAAGTGAAAAGAACCAATGAAGAAAAACCAAAAATAGGCATAGTTGGTGAATTCTTCGTAAGGCTTCATGAGCAAGCCAATCAATACATTATAAGAAAGCTTGAAGAAAAGGGAATAGAAACGTGGTTAGCTCCAGCAACAGAATATCTTATTTATTCTTATTATCTTACTTCTATTTTTGAAAAAGAAAAATTCAGCTTAAATAAAAAAAAGGAATATTTAAGAGAATGGATTTTGAAATCAATATTATATAAATTTATGATCGGGTGTGAGCACCTGTTGTTTAAAGCAACCTTACCATATATGCAAGGCTTTAATGATATCACTGCACAAGAAATAGTATCAAATGGTGAGAAATACATTAGACATTATATTGGCGGAGAGGCCATAGTTAGCATGGGAAAGGCAGTAGATTATGCAAAAAGAGGGTTGGATGGTGTTATTAGCGTTATTCCATTTAACTGCATGCCAGGATTGATTGTAGCCGGTTTTATCCCAAAATTTATAAAAGATAATCATAACATTCCCTTTGTGTCTATAGAGTATGATGGTTTTCAGGATAGCACAAGAGAAATGAGAATTGATACCTTTGTTGCACAGGTGAAAGAGAGATATGAGAATAAACAATATACAGAATATCATTAAATACAAAAGTTGCCAAAAGGTGCCTGGCACCTTTTGGCAACTTTTCCCTTACGGAACAAATTTTTATTTAAAAAAAGAGGATTTTTTAAAATCCGCGTTGTATATATATAATAACTGCATTATATTTAATAAAAAAGAATACCAATTTTTTCCGTCAAATTAAAAAAATATAAATAATAACAATATGGAGGCAAGATGAGCATTTTATTAATAAAAAATGGAGACGTTTATGCACCTGAACCTAAAGGAGAAAAAGATATACTGGTTATCAATGAAAAAATCTTTTTTATTGACCAAAATATTTTAACCTCAGCATTAAATGTAATGGATAAAAATATAAAAATCATTGATGCTTCAAAGTGTATTGTTATTCCCGGCCATATTGACCAACATGTTCATATGAATGGCGCCGGTGGCGAGGGGGGACCTCAATATCGAACCCCACCCATCCAATTCAGTGAATTTGTGAAAGCTGGTATAACTTCCGTGGTAGGCTTGTTGGGCACCGATGGATTTGCCAGGTCATTAAAAGCTCTTTTGATGAAGGCAAGAGCATTGGAACAAGAAGGAATAAGTACCTGGATATATACCGGGGCTTACGAGTATCCTTCGCCAACCATCACCGAAAGTATTTTATCTGACATCATTTTAATTGATAAGGTCATTGGTCTAAAAATAGCCTTGTCCGATCATCGGGCTTCCCATCCTACCTTAGATGAATTTAGAAGAGCCACCTCTGAGGCAAGAGCCGGCGGAGTACTTGCAGGAAAAGCAGGGGTGGTTCATATACATATGGGAGGTGAAAAAATTGGTTTAAACTACTTGTTTGACATCATTAGAAACACCGAAATACCGGTGGAACAGTTTGCGCCGACTCATTTAAATAAAAAAGATGAAGAGCTTTTTCAACAGGTTGTGGCATTTGGCAAAATAGGTGGATACATCGATTTGACTGCCGGCGTTTCAGGGGAAGAAAAATCAAGTCATAGCATAAAACCTGGCAAGG
>JADBKX010000010.1 GCA_014894735.1 Candidatus Sediminicultor sextus
TTGATGTAGCCATTGTTTATGCTTTACTATCCTATATTGGAACTTTATATGTGGCGAAATATTTAGAAGGAGGGCCTAAAAAATAATGGGAATATTGTTAACCGTTCTATATATTTTATTGGGAATAGGCGTAATATTTAATGGTTTAGGTTCAATAGGTCTCCTGAGATTTCCTGATGTCTATACCCGGCTTCATGCGACCACCAAAAATACAACCTTTGGTTCAATTTTTACTTGTTTAGCAGTTATTGTCTTCAGTTTTTACCAGTTGCATTTAACCAATGATTCTAAATTTTTAGTACTTGCCATCCATACCTTTTTAGCATTGATCTGTCTAATAATTACTAATCCTACCGGAGCACATGCTATTGCTCGTGCAGCTTATCGCAGTGGGATAATGCCCAAACAAGCAGTTATAGATCAGTTAAAGGAGGCTAAATTACAGTGAATTCTTTTGTTGAATTAATCCATATAACCATTTTAATAATAACTATATTTGCAGGCCTTTTAGCGGTAATATTTAAAAAATTATTGCCTGCAGTTATTGCAGCATCGGCAGTCAGTTTACTTCTTTCCTTAGAATTCTACCTTTTACATGCACCCGATGTGGCTATAGCCGAAGCAGCTATCGGAGCGGGATTGACTATGGCAATATTTATTTTTGCGATTAGAGGAACTAAATAGGAGAATAAAAAATGAAAAAGATTATTTTTGTCATTGCTTTTATAGTGTTCTTTTCTTTTTTAGTGGTGAGTGCCGTAAATATGAGACCATTTGGTAATCCGACCTTTAGTGAGATGGATGATTATTTTATAAAAAATGCTCAGAGCGAGACTGGAGCAAATAATGTAGTAACTTCTATAGTCTTTGATTATAGAGGTTTTGATACCTTGGGAGAAGCAACAGTTTTATTTACAACTATTGTGGGAATTGTGGCTTTATTCAGGAGGATAACAAAATGAGAGAGATGTCTAAAATCATAAGAAATGTTACTAATTTAGTCTACGGCTTTATTATAATTTTTGGTTTTTATATTATAGTACACGGTCACCTCACTCCAGGGGGAGGTTTCCAGGGTGGAGCGGTTGTAGCTTCTGCTTTTGCTGCGATGTTAATATCGTATGGTCAATTAAATACCAAAAAATTTCTAAATATAAATATTTTTTCCCTATTGGAAAGTTGTGGTTTAACCATGTTTATAGGCGTCGCTTTTCTAGGATTAGGGACAACCTTTTTTTATAACTTTTTAGCTAATAGCGGAAGTTGGTTTGGTAATATAGTTATACCGGGAATTAATGCCGGAGATATGAATACGGCAGGAGTACTCCCCCTTATGAATATTGCAGTAGGATTAGAAGTTTTTTCCGGTTTAGGTATTATAGTTTTATTAATGGCAGATGGAGCAGAATATACTAAAAAGAAGGAGAAGGCAGAAAATGATAGGTAATTTTCCTTATTTTGCTGTTATATTACTCATAGGATGCGGAATTTATATTCTTATGTTTCAAAAAAATTTAATTAAGCTAGCTATAGGGATTAATCTAATCGAAAATGGCATAAATCTGTTTTTAATTACTTTAGGATATAGAAAAGGGGCCATTGCTCCGATTTATACTCAGGCACCCTCAGGGCAGGCAATGGTTTTGCCAACTCCTCAGGCGCTAACTCTTACCAGTATCGTTATAGGCGTTGCTACCAGTGCTTTAATACTATCCATGGCGATGATGATTTATAAACATTACGGCACTATAGAAGTAAATGAAGTAAGGAGGTTGAGGGGATGAATCTATTCAACCATACCCCTATTCTAATTTTGGCTGTACCTTTGTTAACTGCTTTTTTAATACCGATTATAGGAAAAATAAATAAAAAAACGACTGGAATTTTAGCTACTCTCGCTCTGGGTCTAAGTTTAATTATGACTATTGTATTAGCAGCAAAAGTATTATCAGTGGGGCCGCAGGTTTATGTGTTTGGGGAAAAATCATCTTTATTAACCCTGCCTTCTGGTTTAAAATTTCCTATTAGAATTATGTTTCAGATAGATGCAATGGGTATATTTATGGGTTTAATCACTGCCTTGGTTTCCTTCCTGGGAGCAGTATATTCTTTAGCTTTTCTAGACAACAAAGATAAAATAGATAGTTATTATTCTTTATTATTACTTTTAACGGTAAGTATGTTTGGTATGGAGTTTACCGGAGATCTATTTAACTTCTTTGTATTTTTAGAAATTGCTTCGATGGCTTCAGTTTCCTTAATTTGTTATAGAGGAGCTGATTTAGGAGAACCAGTGGAAGCTGGTTTTAAATATATGGTAGTTAGTTCAATATCTGCTCTGATGGTCTTATTTGCTGTTGGTATTTTTTACGGAGAGTATGATGTTCTTAATATTGCAGCTATAGCCAGTGTAGTAAAATATTCTCAATTGGATAAAATTGCTTTAGGGATTTTAGTATCTGTGCTGGCCATGAAAGCAGGAGCAGTACCTATGCATATGTGGACTCCTGATGCTTATTCGGAGGCACCTGCACCGATTACTATGATATTAGTTGCTGCCAGTCAAGCCAGTCTGTATGCTATATTTAGAATAGTATTTTCGATGTATAATATTACTTTGAATACCTTAGCAGTCGGCTGGATCATTATTATATTGGGTCTTTTATCCATGTTTATCGGAGTTACCATGGCGATTATCCAGAAAGATATAAAAAGGTTAATGGCTTATCACGCTATTTCTCAGACAGGTTATATGCTTCTGGGGGTAGGAGTAGGATTGGCGGTTTTGGCAAACCCGGAAGCATTAAAGGATTATGGAATTACCGCTATGGAAGGTGGAATATTTCACATTATGAATCATGCTATGTATAAAGGATTATTATTTTTAACTGCCGGCGCTTTATTCTTTAGGACAGGGACTAGAGATCTTAACAAGATGGGCGGATTAGCTCACTACATGAAATATACTACCATCTTTTTTATTATTGGAGCAGCAGCTATTGCCGGGCTTCCACCTTTTAATGGTTTTGCCTCTAAACTTTTAATTTATGAATCTGTATATAAGTTTAATCCCTTGCTTTCTATCATAGCCATGGTAGTTAGCATCTTAACTTTGGCATCATTTGTCAAAGTATTTCATAGCGCGTTTTTAGGACCAAAATTACCTCAATTTAAAGAGGTTAAAGAAGTCCCGCGCAGCATGGTCTTTGCTATGGCCGTTTTATCCTGTATTATAATATTTTTTGGATTATTTCCGGATTTAATAGTAAAAAATTTAGTGCATCCCGCGGTAATGTCTTTAATAGAACAATTGCAATATACCGGCACAGTATTAGGGGGTATGTAGAAAATGTTAGGATTATTAGAAACAGGTAGCGGTTTTTGGAGTGCTATAATTTGGATATTGCTCGTATTAGTTATTGGAGGCATGGTCATTTATCTCAGAAATAAAGGTGAAGATAGTTATAAAAAAAATACCGAACAGGACAAACCTTTTATTTCCGGTAATCCCGAAGAAAGTAAAGAGAGTTCCCATTTAAGTGCGAGCCACATCTATTGGGGGTTTACAGAAGCGTTGAAAGGTTATTATGACCCTTTAGTAAAAATGCACACTGGTCATATAAATGATTACAGCGGTTGGATAATTGTGTTAACAGTGATTATATTAATCGTTATAGGAGTGAGTGGGTAAAGTGAAATTAAATAAATATTTTGAAAGATCTCTCTGGGTTTTTCATTTAAACACAGGTTCTTGTAATGGTTGTGACATTGAAATTGTAGCAGGTTTAACTCCCCGTTATGACTTAGAAAGATTCGGAATTAAATTGGTAGGTAGTCCGAAACACGCTGATGTATTGTTAGTAACCGGTCCAGTGACCAGCAAGATGCTCGATAGAGTAAAACGTGTATATGAACAAACTCCTGATCCTAAAGCAGTTATAGTAGTTGGGGCATGTGGAACAAGTGGAGGAGTCTTTTACAACTCCTACAATATCTCAGGCTCTGTCGACAAAGTTATACCGGTAGATGTTTATGTCCCAGGATGTCCTCCTCGGCCGGAAGCTATCATAAATGGAGTATTACAGGCCTGGATAAAATTGGAAAAGTTAAGAGAAAGCATGAAAGTTGCTCGAGTAAAATAGTATCTTGTATCTCGTGAATCGTATCTCGTTGTCCAGAGAATAGCTATGCAAATTTTAAGTTTCTTACGAAATACGAAAAATACGATATACGATATACGATATACGATATACCAGAAAAAAGGTGGTAGAGAATGGAATACATAAAACCAGGAAAAATTATAGAATTATTTGAAGAAAAATTTGATGGTTCGGTTATAAATAGCAAAATAGAAATTAAAACAGCTGGATTAAAAAAGAATAGTTATAATGTGATATGGCTACAAATAAATCCGGAAGATCTTAAAAATATAGTAAAGTTTTTATGTAGTATAACTCCATTTCCACATTTTGCTATGATTTCAGGAAATGATATAGGAGAAAACATTGAATTAATATATCATTTTTCGATTTACTATGGCGAAAGATTTAAAGAAACTTCTATCAGCTTGGTCATGCATTTATCTAAAAAGAATCTTAAAATACTAACTATTACTGATTTAATTCCTGGAGCTCAAACTGCAGAAAGAGAGATCAAAGAGATGTTCGGAGTAATAGTAGAAGGTCTCCCTGATTTAGCGAATATTTTCTTGCCTAAGGATTTTCCAAAGGGGGTTTATCCTTTAAGAAAAGATGAAAAAGGAGCGGCAAAAATGGTTAATAAAGAAGAAGAGGTGAAAAAAGTTGAATAAAGAGTCTTACTCTATACCCATAGGTCCGGTTCATCCTTCTTTAAAAGAACCGATGACTTTTAATTTTGAAATATATGGAGAGCGTATAGAAAAGGTAAATTTAGCCCCCGGAGATAATCATCGAGGAATAGAATTTATGGGAAGACAAAGAAATCCCATACAAATTATCTATTTAGCTGAAAGAATATGCGGTATCTGTTCCGCTTCTCACCCTTTTGCCTTTTGTAGGGCAGTGGAGAATGCTGCTGGAATTGAAGTTCCCGAGAGAGCTCAATATATTCGAGTAATTATTGCCGAGTTAGAAAGAATCCATTCTCATATTTTATGGGCTGGGGTTGCCGCTCATGAATTGGGTTTTGATTCTGTTTTATATCTTTCCTGGAGGGCGAGAGAAAAAGTTTTAGATCTCTTAGAAGATCTTACCGGAAACAGAATTAATTACGGGATATTTATGATAGGAGGAGTAAGAAGAGATATTAGCGAAGAACAAATACCTCGAATTCGTGAGACTTTAGAATATTATAAGGATATCTACGGAAAAATAGAAGACATATTCTTAAACGATCCTACTATTGCTTTAAGAACAAAAAACGTCGGTGTTTTAACCAAAGAAGATGCTCTCCGCTTATGTGCAGTAGGACCTACTACCAGAGCATCGGGGATAAATAAGGATATAAGACAGGATCAACCTTATTCAGCCTATGCTGATTTAGAAGTAAAAGCAATTACTCCAGATGTATTAACCGGAGAGGTAAACGGTGATGTCTATGATCGGATCATTGTTCGGTTGTTAGAATTAGTACAATCGATACAGATTATTGAACAGTGTTTAGACAATATGCCTTCAGGAGAAATTGTTGTGGAGAAAAAATTAGTTAAATTACTTAATCAATTAAAAAAAGCGAAAGGTGAAGGAATTGGGAGACATGAAGCACCTCGAGGTGAAGTTATTCATTATGTAAAATTAAATGAATCAGAATTACCTGAGGTCTGGAAAGCTCGTGCCCCTACCTATAATAACTTAATGACCTGGGTTCCCATGCTTATTGGTCAGCAAATAGCTGATATACCAATTGTAATAGCTTCTATCGACCCTTGTATTGCTTGTATGGATAGAGTGACTATTTTAAATAAGGCTAATGGACAAAAAGATACATTAACTAAAAAAGATTTACATGAATTGAGTGTTCAAAAGACCAGGAGGATTGCTCCATGACTACTATAAGCTTATTTGGAATATTAGTGAAGATAATAGGGGCAATTGTAATTGCCTTTTTAGGAGTAGTAATAGGCTTGTTTTATAAGGGTATTGACAGAAAATTGGCAGCAAGGATGCAGGCTCGAGTTGGTCCGCCCATAAGGCAGCCTTTTATGGATTTCTTTAAATTAATGATTAAAGAAAATATTGTGCCACAAAACGCAGTTCCCTGGATATTTAACGGAGCGCCAATCATGGCCCTGGTTTCTTCTATTACTATCTTACTTTATTTGCCTGTAGGGAATATTCCTCCCCTATTAAGCGGATACGGGGATATTGTGCTAATTATTTACCTATTAACTCTGCCGGCTATCGGAATAGTAGTGGGCGGTTTTGCCTCTGGTTCTCCTTATGCCAATGTTGGGGCACAAAGAGAGATGGTTATGATGATGAGTTATGAACTTCCCTTAGTTACTGCGGTTATTGCTTTGGGCTGGAAATTAAGCCAGGTTTACCCTCAGTTCAATGTTTTTTCTTTGGCTGTGATCAATGCTCATCCTATTTGGGGATTAGTGGGCCCATTAGGTTTTATTGGAGCAATTTTACTATTTATTACTCTGGCAGCGGTTACACCGGGCGAACTCTCCAAAGTACCTTTTGATGCACCGGAAGCTGAAACAGAATTAGCCGGAGGAATATTAGTTGAATATTCAGGAAGGAATCTTGCTTTATTTGGCTTGGCCGATGCGGTAAAGACGATAGTAATGACTTCCTTAACTGTGGCTTTATTTTTCCCGTATAATATATCTCACTTACTTGCTTTAAGTGGAGTATTTGCTCTAATAGCGAATGTACTGTTCTTTTTAGTAAAAATATTTTTAGTAATGTTTGTCGAAGTAACTTTCATTAGAGTTGCGTTTGCACGTTTAAAAATAGACCAGGTTTCCTTTGCTTACTGGGTTCCAGTATCGATTATAGGTTTTCTCGGTCTTATGTTGATCGTTTTAGATACTATTATAGTTTGAGGTGATAAAATGGCAACACCAATGGGATTTGAACTGTTAAAACAGTTATTTAAAAAACCAGCTACCAATGTATTTCCGGTTACTTATTACCCTGATTCGATATTAAAATTACTGGAAAAAGTTGAAAAAGGAGAAGCAAAGATACACCCTCCCGTGGAAATACCTAAAAATTTTAGAGGGAAGATTGTTTATGATAGAGATAAATGCATTGGATGTAAACTGTGTATTAAAGTATGTCCTGCTGAGGCAATCGAATTTATTCCCGATAAAAAGAAGATTAAAATCCATCTCGATCATTGTATTTTCTGTTCTCAATGTAATGATATATGCCCGGTAAAATGTCTGAATATGAGTGAAGAATTTCTTCTTGCGGATACAGATAGGTTATCGTCTAAATTAATGGTAGAATAGATAATCAATCCAAATAAATAATATCCTAATTTTATAGTTTTTTAAGGAGTTTAAAATTTTTATCTTTTAATATCTTTATTATTGATTCAGAACTCTTTAAAACTTCAGGGCTAACGGAATTAGAATAGTCAATAATTTTAGGCTGAATGCCGATAAAAATAAGTTCTTGAGTGTATTCTTTCAGATAAGATATTAAAAAGGATAAAGGCATACTGTGGGTAGTGAGATGCAGAGCGCTAATTCTATCAGGAGATATTATTCTAAATTCGCCGGATTTAAGGTCCATCTCCACAGCGTCGATAAGTACTACGAGATCGGGCCTATTTTTTTTGATGATTGAGGTAAAATTTTCAGGAACAACCCCACAGTCTATAGAAAGCCAATCACGATCTTTAAAACTTTGGGCAATAATTGAACCTATTCCATCATCACCTCGAAGCATATTTCCAATGCCCATTAAAATATACTTTTTTGAATTCATATTTTACTCTTTAAATTTACCAATTTACCAATTAACCAATTAATCAATAGGAAAATAGGAGAATTGGTCAATTGGTTAATTAATCACTAATATGTTATCATAATAAAAAATATTTAACAAATTGAATAATATTTATAAATTAAAAAAGAAAAAAAAGGTTTTTGAAAATTTTTGTAGAATAATTAAAGTAGATTAGTATATAATATAAAAAATACGATATTAACTTTTATCTACCCTGTTAAGTGAGTATCTACTAAACAGGGTCTATCCAAAAGTTAGTATAGGAGTATGATTTAATATGAGAAAAGCGAGTAGGATTTATAAGAGGAAGAGCAGAAGTAATCTGGAAACTTTTATTATCTTAATAGGCGCGATAATAATTTTGGGTGTGGCCTTTAATTTAGCCAGAGATAGGAGTTATATTCCCCCCGAAAGTCAGATAACCAGAGAGGAAGAAAACAAAGAAAGTATTACCCAAGAAATTCCCGCTGGAACACCCCAGGAGGTAGTAGCGACAGAAGAAAAAGAAGAGGCAAGAACCGTTGAGAAAGAGATAACACAAAAAGTTATCACAGAAGAAAAACTTCCAACAACCGAACCAGTTACTGTTACTACTTCAAAGATAGAACCAGAAGTAAAGGTAGTAAAGGAGTCTGAAATAGTTTCAGACAAGAAGGTGTATACTGTTCAGGTAGGAGCTTTTTCGGCTGAACAAAATGCCCAAAATTTAGCTAAAGAGATAAGAGATAAAGGATACCAGACTTATGTGGTTAAAGGAAAAACCCTTTATAAAGTACAGGTAGGGGAATTTAAAAGCTATGAGGAAGCCCAAAACATATCGCAAAAATTAAAAGAATTAGGGTACCCCATCTTTGTAACAGCTAGATAAGAAAAGGAAACATAGGTTTGAAGAATAAGAGTATTCCTTCCATTACTATCAATCGTTTATCTATTTACCTTAGATGTTTGGAAAAAATTTTAGAAACAGAAAAGGAAAAAGGGTTAAAGGTTATTTCCTCATTTGAAATTGCGGAAATGACCGGAATAAATTCAGCACAAATTCGTAAAGACCTGGCTTATTTCGGAGAATTCGGTAAAAGAGGGCTTGGATATCCTTTAATAGATCTTAACAGAGAATTAAAAAAGATATTAGGATTAGATAAAGAATGGTCAATTATTATTGCCGGAGCAGGGAATTTAGGTAAAGCCTTAGTAAACTATAAGGGTTTTCAGAAAAGGGGCTTTATAATCAAGGGAATTTTTGATAATAATCCCTCAAAAATTGGCGAGAAACTTGGCCATATTTTTATTTACGATATAAAAGAGGTAGAAAAATTTATCCAGGCGGAAAATATAAATATTGGAATATTAGTAGTACCAGCTGATTCAGCCCAGGAAGTGGCAGATAAAATGGTTGCAGGTGGAATTAAGGCCATTTTAAATTTTGCCCCCGTCCATATCGTATTATCCCCGGAAATTAAAGTACACAATGTAGACTTATCTATTGAATTTGAAGGGTTGACATACTATTTAAACCTGTGATAAAATTCTTTTGTATTATTTGTGATTTATTTCACAATTAATTAAGAAAAATAAAAATCGCATTTACCAAAATGTTAAAAAAGATAATATAAAATAAAATATTAGATGTCTTTTGGGAAGGGGCTATAATGAAAATTAGTGATTTAACTCGCGTTTTAGATGCGGAGGTTTTATGTGGCGAAGATTTTTTAGAACAAGAAGTTGCAGACTTCGGCGCAAGCGATCTTTTAAGTGATATCCTGGCATATTCCAAGGATGAATATGTGCTCTTAACCGGTTTAACCTCTTCACAAGCTGTCCGTACAGCCGAAATAACTGGCGCTATTGCTATTGTTTTTGTGCGGGGTAAACTACCTCCTCAAGAAGCAATCGGTTTAGCCAAATCTCACCATATCCCCCTTTTAAAGACGGATAACCTGATGTTTGCTTCTTGTAAAAAAATTGTCGAGGAACTAATAAAAGAAGAGAAGAATAAATGAGTGCTAATTATTCCAAAGAAAAGTTAACTTTAGTTAATGAGCTGATTTATCAAATCAAAGTTAAAGAAGCTATGTCTAAGAAAGTAATCTTTTTTAAGGAAAATACCACCTTTCGAGAAATTCAGTTAAAACTTAAGGAGAAAAAAATTTCCGGAGTTCCTATCCTTAACAACGTAAAAAATATTATAGGCATCGTAAGTATCGATGATGTTATCACTGCCTTTGATAAGGGCTATGTAGATAATAAAATTACTGATTATATGAGTAGAGATGTAATTACCATACCTCAAAATATTTCAGTAGTTTCGGCAATTCATAAGTTAGAAAGATTTGGAGTAGGACGGCTTCCGGTTACCGAATCTTCAGATAGTAAAAGAATTGTTGGTGTAATAACCCTGAGTGATATTTTAAATAGATTGCTGGTTGTAGTTCAGTCAATTGCCGAAAAGGTGGAAGATAAAGAAATAAAGAATACTCAAATTTCTCATGATTTAATTAAAAGTATTTCAAAAAAACCGCTTCGGTTTGAGGTTAGGGGAGATGATTTTGACAACGCCGGCAGAGTGGCCAGCATAACTAAAAAATATTTTCAGAACCTGGGAATCAGTAAAGATATTATTCGTAGAATTGCCATTGTCTGCTATGAAGCCGAGATGAATATTTGTCTTCATTCTCTGGGGGGGAGTATAACTATCCAGGTTAATGATAATAATGCGGTAATCTATGCTCACGATAAAGGTCCCGGGATTCCAGATGTTGAGCTCGCTTTAAAGCCGGGATTTACCACAGCATCGGAAAAGATCAGAGCTTTGGGTTTTGGGGCCGGAATGGGTCTCCCTAATATAAAACATTATGCTGATAAATTAGAGATTAAATCTTCTTTAAAGACCGGAACAGAGTTAAAAGCAATAATTAATTTGGGGGTAAAAAATGAAATTAAGTAAAATAATTGATGAATGCCGATTGGAAAAAATTGTTTTTTGTACTGACTGCGAAGTTGAAACGGGATATTGTGGAGATTTGATGTCTGATGTTATGGCTCATGCAGAGCCGGAATGTATCTGGATTACTATCCAGGCACACAAGAATAGTATAGCGGTTGCCCTTATCAAAGATATTAAATCTATCGTATTTACCAATAATGTAACGGTCGAGAAAGAGGTAATTGAAAAAGCTAAAGAAGAAAAAATCAATTTACTCCGAACCAATAAAGATTCTTTTACCGTGTGCGGAGAAATATATTGTTTAATGGAGGCTGAAACTGCAAAGGATTGATTTACATATTCATTCTGCTCTTTCGGCTTGTGCTGATGATATGATGTCACCTCAGTTAATTTTAGAGCAGGCTGTCCAGAAAAAGCTTAATCTTATATCTATTACTGATCATAATACTGTTCAACATTCAATTTTAGCCTGTAAGCTGAGCGAAGATATGCCTATTCGAGTAATTCCGGGGGTGGAATTAACCAGTAGAGAGGAAGTCCATCTCTTAGCTTATTTCCCCAGTATTGAAGCAATTTTAAAAATGGAAAAAGAAATAGATAATTATTTACCCGGTAAGAAAAATAATTCTAAAGTTTTTGGGAATCAGCTATATTATGACCTAAATGGCAAAATTATCGGAATCGACGATACCTTAAGAC
>JADBKX010000102.1 GCA_014894735.1 Candidatus Sediminicultor sextus
AATTTTAGGTTTGCGGGAGAGTAAAAACATGATTCCTTTTTTTAAACCTATTTTACTTGTATTTGTCAGAACATCTATTAAATTATTAAATATTTCTGGTTTTAAATAATAAAAATAACTCTGAAATTTATTTAAGGGGAAGCCGGTTTGTAAAGGAGAAAGTTCATATTCCTGGTCTAACCTGTTCATAAATTTTGTTTTTTGCTCTTGCCAGTAGTTTTTCTCAATCAGCCAGGAATGAGTAGTGATTATTTCACCTTGTTTTTTCAAGGATTCAACTACTTCACTGATTTCCGAATCAGCATAGTTGCTATTAATTAATAAATCATCTTTTTTGATAAAGTTGAGTTTTTTTAGTTCAGTTAAAATCAGTTCATCTAAGTCAAGCTTTGCTCTTTTTTGTAAAAGATTAATGATATCTTTATCTTTAAAATGATGCTTGTGGGCTAAAGGGTCGACAATCAATCCCCCGCCAATGGTTTTGGGAGGGCTGGGTATTCTTAAGATAAAGCGGTCTCCCAAATAAGTTGCCAGCGGTTCTTTAAAGCGAAGTTGAGCAAATCCTGTTTCACCGGGCTTAAAGTGCTCCTTTTGGTCAAGAATTACTTTAACCAAAGCCTCTTTAGTTCCGGTGAAAAAAAACAATTCTGATCTATTGGTTAAAGCATATTTTTTCAGCTGGGGGAGAAGCTGTATCTGAACATCTATATTCTTGCTGGCTTTAATCTGCTTGGTTCCAAAGATAATGTCTCCTCTGAGCAGCTCATTTTTCCCCATTCCTGCTAAATTGAGGGCTACCCTGCTTCCGGGGAAGACTTTTTCTGTTTTTTCTTTATAAGTCTGCAAATTTCTAAGACGGGTTTTCTTGTAAGAAGGAAAAATGGTTACTTCCATCCCCTGGTGGAGAGTTCCTCCTATCAAAGTACCGGTAACCACTGTACCACTTCCTTTAATATTAAAGACCCGATCGATAGATAGTCTCGGTTTTCCGATATCTCTTTTTGGTTTCATTCGGGGGATTAGATCCTGGATGGCGAATTTCATCTGATCAATTCCTAGATTATTTATCGTACTTACTTTTACTATGGGCGCGTTAAAGAGGGCGGTGTTGTTTAATCTCTCTTTAATCTGTTTTTCCACAAAATTTATTCTGGTTTGGTCTACCAGATCGATTTTAGTTATGGCGATGATACCATATTTTATATCCAGTAAATCGATAATTTGGAAATGTTCTTCGGTCTGGGGCATCCAGCCCTCATGGGCATCAACTACTAAAATGACGGCATCGATTCCGGTTGCCCCTGCTATCATATTCTTTATCAGGTTTTCATGCCCGGGCACATCGACTATTCCGACTGTTTCTCCGGAAGGAAGTTTTATCCAGGCAAATCCCAGGTCAATAGTCATACCTCTTTCTTTTTCTTCAGGTAAACGATCAGTATCTATAGAGGTTAGAGCATAGATTAAAGCTGTTTTGCCATGGTCAATATGGCCGGCTGTGCCGAAAACAAACATAAAAACCTCTTTTTATTTTAATTTAGAATAAACTGATTTAGTGATTTTTATTACTAAATTGTCGGAAGAAGGGTCAATACAACGGGGATCTAAGATAAAATATTCTTTTTCTTTTCGTCCCAGTAGAGGAGGGCGGTATAAGCGCAATTCTTTTGAGAAGGTTTCCACCGGGCAGGGAGGTTTTATCACTATTAATTTGGTTGGCAAAGTCTGTCCGGGCAAAGAACCCCCGCCTATAGCAGTTTCTCCTTCTTTGGTAAATGCCGGGATATCTTCTTTTTTCAGTTCTTGGCAGATATTCTGGCTGCGAGTAGCGATTTTTTCTAAAGGGCAGGAAATCATTTTCCAAATCGGAATTTTAGTTATAGCTGTAGCCTCACCTCTTAAATAAGATAATAAAATTTCCTGGAGTATAGTCAAAGTTATCTTACCCACTCTTAGTGTTCGGAATAAGGGGTGCTGCGAAATTTTCTTCAGATAAACCTCTTTTCCGCAAATAACCCCTCCCTGGGGACCTCCCAAGAGTTTATCTGCACTAAAACAAACAATATCAGCACCAGTTCTAATAATTTCCTGAACGGTCGGTTCATGTTTTAATCCAAAATTTTCAGTAGCCAAAAATGTTCCACTGCCTAAGTCTACTATTAGCGGTAAATTATATTTTTTCCCTAATTTTTTAAGTTCTTTAATTTCAGCCTGATGAACAAAACCGTTCATATTAAAATTACTTTGATGGACTTTTAATAGCACAGCAGTATTATCATTAATTGCTTTTTCATAATCCTCGATAAAGGTCTGGTTAGTAGTGCCGACTTCTCGAAGATGAGCACCGCTTTGTTCCAATATCTCCGGAATACGGAATCCTCCCCCGATTTGTACCAATTCTCCTCTGGAGACAATTACTTCTTTGTTTTTAGCCAGAGTGTTCAATATCAAAAATATTGCACCGGCATTATTATTCACTACCAAACTATTTTCTGCATTGCTGAGAGTGCAAAGCAATTTTTCGACAATTTCTCCCCTTTTTCCTCTGCTGCCTTCAGCAAGGTCATATTCCAAATTAGCATAACCCTGTAAAGAGGTTTGAACTACGGCAAGTATTTCTTTACCAAGCGGTGCTCTTCCCAGGTTAGTATGGAGAATGACTCCACTGCCGTTTATTACTCCTTGTAAAAAAGATAGATTTTCTTTTTCGAAATATTCTTTAATTTTATTTATCCTTTCTTGCGCTGAATACAGGCGGCTATTTTTGTAGGCATTTTTTTTCTCTTCAGAGATAACTTTTCTTACCGTTTGGGTAAGCATTTTTCGGGAATGTTTTTGTATCAAAGGCTTTAAATTTTTATTTTGTAGGATTATCTCTACACTGGGAATCTTTGATAGCAATAAATTTAAGTTATTATTATTTGTATCTGTATTATTTTTCAATTAGCAAGATTGTCTCCTTTGGTGGTTTTTGAAGATAGAAATTAATGGCGGGAGGGGTAGGAATCGAACCCACCGCAGCAATTAAAATTAATTACCGCCCACGGATTTGAAGTCCGCAAGGCCCACCAGAGCCTATCCGCTCCCTTCTTGTTTCATTATAAATTGAAATGTAAAACTTTACAAGTGAATATAGTAAAGTATCAAGTATATGGATACAGTAATGAGTAATAAGTAATGAGTGATAAGATTAAAAAAAACAGATTACTTTTTACATGTTACACATTATATCACTTGTTACCCGGTTAGCTGATTAAGAAAATAGAAAAAAGAAGACAAAGACGAAATACAAAAGCCCGAAAAAATAAGAAGCATAATTATTCTTTTTTATTTTAGAAAAAAAAGAGGAATTTTATTAATTTTGTAGAATATAAATAAAAGGAATATAATTTTAATAATTAAGGACAATTAATTTACTAATTATAGGCAGTAAATGCATAAAAGAAAGGAAACCTGATATGAAAATAGGATTGTATAATCTGATTTCAGATGTGCATAATGAAGAATATGTCAATAGCACTTTGCAAGGTTTTTTGGCTGATATTGAAGAAAAATTAGGTGAAAAGTTAGAAAATATAAACTTAAGCGACTTTAACCGAAAAGATTGTTTCCCCCTTATCTTTATAAAATCTGGTGGGGCAGAAGAAAAATTTACACAGATTTTTAAGCAAATCAACAGACCTTACCTGCTTTTATCCAGCGGCTTGCATAATTCTTTAGCCGCCTCTTTAGAGATTGCCTCATTTCTAAAACAAAAAGGAAAAAGGGTCGAAATAATTCATGGAAGTAGTGAATATATTGCTACAAGAATGAAAGAACTGAGAAAAATTTTCCAGGTAAAAAATAGATTAGTTTCCTCTAAATTGGGAGTGATTGGCAAACCTTCTGATTGGCTTATAGCCAGCGCAGTAGATTATAAGAAAATAAAAGATACTTTAGGAATTTCATTAATAGATGTTGAAATGGACGAACTGGTTAAAGAAGTAGACCAGGGCTACAATTTTCCTCATCCTAAATTAAAAGATATTAGAGAAAAAGGATTTAATAAAGAATCAATCGACGGAGCACTGAAAATATATAACGGATTTAAGGCTATCGTAAAAAAATATAAACTTGACGGTATCACGGTAAGATGTTTTGATCTGCTGGAAATTTATAAAAATACAGGATGTCTTGGCATATCATTATTAAATGATGAAGGAATTGTTGCCGGATGTGAGGGTGATATACCCGCTCTTATATCTATGGTTATTCTGCATTATTTAACTGATGAGCCTGTTTTTATGGCTAACCCCTCCAGTATAGATCTCAACAAGAACGAAATAATTTTAGCTCACTGTACCTTGCCACTAAATATGCCTGATGAATTTTATTTAAAAACTCACTTCGAATCAGGTTTGGGAGTGGGCATAAAGGGAATCATCGAGGAAGGGGAAGCCACTATCTTTAAACTCTCCGGAGATGGTAAAAATTATTTTGTATCCGCTGGAGAGATTATAGAAAATTTAAATAAAGAAAGTCTATGCCGTACTCAGATAAGATTAAAAATGAATGAGGATGTAAAATATTTTTTACAAAATTCTATCGGTAATCATCATCTGATTTGCAAAGGAGATTTCAGTGATCTGGTAAGAGAATTCTTTAAATGGTAAAATAGTGATATAATTTTAAAGGAGGAAAAGTATGGGAGATATTATGCGGCCAGTTCCCTTTAAACAGTTGCTTCGCTGGATAACCGGCGAATATCGGTCGCAGTGGACAATTTTTGGGATACCAGAATCTCAATTTTTTATTAAAGAAAATCGGAAAAATATTCAGATATTTGATGAAAGCTGCGGTACCCCTGTGGGACCTGCAGCAGGACCTCATACCCAATTGGCTCAGAATATTGTTACCGCCTATTTGGTGGGGGGACGTTTTTTTGAGCTTAAGACTGTACAAAAACTTGACAGTCTGAAATTTGAGAAGCCCTGTATTGATGCGCGAGATGAGGGTTACAACACCGAATGGTCTACTGAATTATCTCTGGAGCAGGCCTATGACGAGTATGTCAAGGCATGGATACTGCTTTACTTTATAGAGTCAATTTTTAATATGCGTGTTTCTGCTAAGCAATCTTTTATTTTTAATATGAGTGTCGGCTATGACCTGGAGGGAATCAAAACACCGGGCATGGACTCATTTATTAATAATTTAGCCGATGCCTCCAAACACCTGCTATTTAAGTATCACCTGGAAGAATTAGATTCTTTTGTCCGGGAAGCGAACCTTCTGGAAGCTATGCGTATTAAAGGAAAGGTCGAAGGCTTAGAGAATATTTCCAGTGTGGTTTCACCTTATATAGCCCGGTCTGTGACTCTCTCTACCATGCACGGATGCCCCCCGAAAGAGATAGAAGCGATCTGTAAATATCTCATGGAGAAGAAAAAGCTCCATACATTTATAAAGTTAAATCCGACCCTTCTCGGATACAAACAGGTCAGGGAAATACTGGATACACTAGGGTTTAACTATATTATCCTTAAGGAATCTACCTTTACTAATGATCTACAGTGGGATGATGCGATAGGGATGCTTAAACGACTTTCTAAATTGGCCACTGACTGCAGCCTTAATTTTGGTGTCAAGCTCTCCAATACCCTGGGAACGATAAACACCCTTGGCATCCTTCCGGGAGAGGAGATGTACTTATCAGGACGCATCCTATTCCCTATTACCATTATTCTGGCTTCTCGCTTGTCGCATGAATTTGAAGGAGCTCTCCCTATATCTTACTCAGGAGGAGCATCCCAGTTAAATATCCTTCAGATTTTTGAAACAGGGATTAAGCCAATTACAATGGTTACTGAGCTGTTGAAGCCAGGCGGCTATATGAGAATGGCAGAAATAGCCCGAAAATTAGAACCAATAATTGAAGAGAAGAGACAACCCAAGGTCATCGATGTGGAAAAGCTCGACCAGTTAACCAAAGAGACCCTCCAAAATAATTATTACCGAAAGGATTGGAGAGGTACGAAGGAAGTTTTTATTAATCGGAAATTACCCCTGACCGACTGCTATATAGCTCCCTGTATTGTTTCCTGTCCAATCTTGCAGGATATTCCAGAGTATATTCGGCTTGTGGGAGACGAACAGTATGATAGGGCTCTGGAACTCATTTATTTGAAAAATCCTCTTCCCCATATAACCGGATATATTTGCGCTCATCAATGTATGTACAACTGCACCCGTCTTGACTACGAGGGTGCGGTCGGTATTCGCGAGATTAAGAGGATTGCCGCTGAGTATGGGAAAGTTGTACATCATAGTAAAAGTCATAGTACTGCTAAGCGGTTGAATACAAAAGTTGCTGTTATCGGAGCAGGACCGGCAGGACTATCTGCAGCTTACTTTCTTGCTAAAATCGGATTCAGGGTAAATGTATTTGAGAAGCAGGATTCTCCCGGTGGTGTAATAACCCATGTATTACCTTATTTCAGAATTCCTGCATCTGCTATTGAAAAAGATATTTCTGTTATTAAAGCACTGGGAGTGGATTTCAAATTTGGAGTATCAGAAGAATTTTCTATCAATAATTTGAATAGCAAAGGGTATAAATATATTTTTATAGGAATCGGTGCGGAAGTTTCGAGGAAACTGCAGCTAACCGGTGATAATAATAATGTCTATGAAGCTCTGGATTTTTTAAGGTCTTTTAATAAACATTCAGGGGCTCTTAACCTTGGCCGGCGGGTTGCGGTAATAGGGGGCGGAAATACTGCAGTGGACAGTGCACGTACAGCTCTCAGAGTGGGTGGTATCGAGAAGATTTTTATCATCTATCGTCGTACTGAAGATGAAATGCCGGCAGATAGAGAAGAGTATAATCGGGCAATTGAAGAGGGAGTTATTTTCCAACCCCTCTTATTACCAGAATCATTTTTAAAAACTGGTATTCTGAAATGCCGTAGGATGGTTTTAGGCGAAACTGATTCCAGTGGTCGCAGGTGTCCTGTCCCCACTGAGGAGGCCGAGGAGATAGCTGTAGATTCGGTAATTAGCGCTATTGGGGAGTATACAGATAAGAAGTTCCTGACAACTCAGGGGATAAAACTTGGGAAAGACAGCAGGCCGTATGTAGATCCGGAAACCCTTGAGGCTAATCTTAAAAATGTTTTTATAGGTGGTGATGCCCTTCGTGGTCCCTCAACCGTGGTTGAATCCATCGCCGATGCCCGAAGGGCGGCAGAGGCAATTGCCAGAAAGGAAATACCAGACTGGAAAGATTTGGATAAAGATTTTAATCCAGGTTTTGATAGGAAACAGCAAATTCCAGAGATTTACCATAAAAAAAGCCGCCTCATCCCTGCAAAAATATCCGAAGATGATAGGGTAATAGCCGAGAATGAAGCAGGGCGGTGTCTTGAATGTAATGTTATCTGTAACAAATGTGTAGATGTCTGTCCAAATCGAGCGAACATCTTGATTGAGATTAATAAGAAAGAGGGTTTTCGTGATATCTGGCAGATTCTCCACCTTGATGCATTATGCAACGAATGTGGAAACTGTGCTACATTTTGCCCTTATGATGGCAAACCTTATAAAGATAAATTGACTTTTTTTGCAACCAAAGAGGACTTTAAGAATAGTGAAAATAATGGCTTTATCATTAACGGCTTCTCCGGTAGTCAGTTGATAACCCTGAGGTTAAAGAATCATCTGTGGAAATTAAAACTGGATAAAGACGACGAATTGCTCCCCGTAGACTCGCAATATCCAGAAGGTTATGATATTGAAGAGTTTAAAAAGATTAGCGTAATAATAAGTATTGTTTTAAAAAATTACAGTTATTTAATTGAAAGTTAGGAGGTGGAGGATTTATGCAACAAAGAACCATCCCCTGTCAGTATTTTGCTCCGCAGAAAATAGAGGAAGCACTAGGAATTTTATTTAGATACGGAAATGAAATTAAAGTAATTGCTGGAGGAACCGACCTGTTAGTTCAATATTATGACCGGCTTTATGAGATAAACCATTGGTTAGATTTAAAAAATATTAAAGAATTAAAAGATATTAGAATCAATAAAAATCAAATGGAAATTGGAGCGATGGTTACCCACACCCAATTAGAAGTATCCGAAGATATCAAAAAGTACTTTCCAATCTTAGGCCAGGCAGCTGCCGATATCGGTTCTCCCCAGATAAGAAATCGCGGGACCGTGGGAGGAAATATTGTGAATGCCTCTCCGGCCGGTGATCTCTTAGCCCCTTTAATGGCTTACGACGCTCAATTCAGATTACTCTCTATACAAGGAGAAAAGATAGTAACAGCGGAAGAATTTTTTATCGGTCCCAAGAAAACTATCTTAGAACCAGCTCAATTATTAACCCAGATAATTCTTCCCCTGCCCTCTGAAAGGACTTACGGCAGCTGGATTAAAATCGGCAAGAGAAAAGCCTTAATTATTGCTACCATAACTCTGGCTTTAGTAGTAGAGATGGCTGAAGACCATAAAACCGTTAAAGACGTAAGAACCTGTCTTGGCTCTGTTGCCCCGACTCCCATTGAAATTAAAGAAGTGAAAAAGAAGATGGTGGGAAAAAATTTTAATCAATTGGATTTTGCCGAATTAGGCCAGATAGTAGAAGATAAGATTTCACCTATTGATGATATCAGAGGTACCAGAGAATACCGTAAAGATGTGGCTAAAAAGATAATGATCAAGGCCTTAGAAGAGATAGATTCAGCATGTGGGGGAGGGAGCTATATAAATGAATAAGTTAAACATAGAATTAACTGTTAATGGTAAAAAAAGAAAAGTGGAGACCACTACCTCAACCCGTTTGCTGGATTTAATAAGAGATGACCTGCACCTAACCGGGACCAAGGAAGGATGCGGAAAAGGTGAGTGCGGGGCTTGTACTGTTATTATGAATAGTGAACTGGCAGCTTCCTGTTTAGTTTTAGCACTTCAGGCTGATGGAGCAGATATCACTACTATTGAAGGCATAGGAAATGATAAATGTCTGGATCCAGTTCAAAAAGCTTTTATAGAGACCGGGGCAGTTCAATGCGGATTCTGTACCCCGGGGATGATTTTAGCTGCCAAAAAACTACTCGAAGAAAATCCCCATCCCGATGAAGAAGAGATTAAGCGGGGAATCTCCGGAAATCTCTGCCGTTGCACCGGTTATCAAAAGATTATTGATGCTATTAAATTAGCGGCAAATAGATTATCCAGCAGCGATAGCGGAAGGGGTGAAAAAGATGCCTAAAAGATATGTAGGAAAAAATATTTACAAAGTAGACGCCCAGGATAAAGTAACCGGCAAAGCTATATATCCTGACGATATTTATTTTGATGATATGCTGTATTTAAAAATCAAGAGAGCCACTCATCCTCATGCCTATTTACGCCGAATAGATACCAGTAAAGCGGAAAAATTACCGGGAGTAGTTAAGATTATTACTGCTGCCGATATTCCTCAAGTGAAAAATTTTGGTTTAATTATCAAGGACCAACCGGTTCTGGTGGGGATCGGCCAGAAAATGCGTTATATGGGAGATGCCCTGGCCATTGTTATTGCGGAGAGTAAGGAAGCTGCATCTCAAGCAATGGGATTAATTAAGGTGGAAGTAGATAAATTAGAAGTAATATCCGACCCTCTTCGAGCTATGGAAAAAGACGCCCCGCTTATTCATCAGGATAGCAATATTCTGGCTACCCATTATTTAAAAAAAGGGGATATAGAAAAAGGTTTTACTCAAGCGGATATCATTGTGGAGAATGAATATAGAACAAGTACTTTAGATCATGTTCCTCTTCAAGTAGAAACAGGAGTAGGAATTTATGATGAGGAGAGTGGAGTGATTAAGCTCTGGGTTGCCACTCAATGGCTTCACGATACTCAGGCCGACATTGCTCAATCTCTGGGTCTTTCCAAAGAAAAAATAAGGATAATTCAGCCGGTTATCGGAGGAGCTTTTGGTAAGAAGGAAGATATTTCTGTGCACCTACATCTTGCCTTAGCAGCCATGGAAACTAAAAGACCGGTAAAATTAACTTATACCAGAGAGGAATCGATGATCGCTCAATCCAAGAGACATCCTTTTATTATTCGGATGAAAACCGGTGTGACTAATAAAGGTTATTTAACTGCTTGCCAGGTAGAAGTAATCGGTGATACCGGAGCATATGCCTCTAGTGGACTGGCAGTAGTGCATAAAGGCATGTATCATTGTACCGGTCCCTACAATATAGATAATGTAAGAGGGGTTGCTTACACTGTTTATACTAATAATACTTATTGCGGGGCTATGCGCGGTTTTGGTACTACTCAGATGGCATTCGCTTATGAGTCACAGATGGATATCCTATCCTGCAAATTGGGAATTGATCCGATTCAATTCCGTTTACAAAATGCCTATGATATAGGTTCTACCACACCTAATGGCCAGAGATTAACTTATAGTGTAGGGGTAAAAGAGACCATTAAAGAAGCAGCAAATATAGCAGCTTGGAAGGAGGGAAGACCATGAAGAAACGTGGTAGAGGAGTTGCCACTATTATGTTCGGTTTTGGTTATGGAGAAGGATTCCCCGATCATTCCATTGCTTCAGCAGAAATTGAAGAGGGGGGCAAGATTTTAATTAGAACTGCCGCTGCTGATGTGGGTCAAGGTATTTTAACTACCATTATCCAGATTGCTGCCGAGGTTTTAAAGGTGAAACTGGAAGCAATCCGTATTATTCCCGGCGATACTCATTTGACTAAAAATTCCGGCTCTTCTTCCGCAACTCGGCAGACCTTTTTTACCGGAAATGCAGTTAAAAGAGCCTCCGAAGAATTGCTTGGTAAAATATATCATTACGCCAGTTTGGAATTTAAAAGTAATCATGTAGAATTAGGAATAAAAAATGGTGATATTTTTAGAAAGGATAATCCGAATAATAAATTAAGCTATTGGGAATTAGCTGAAAAGGTAAAAGCAAGAGGGGATAGTTTGAAGGCAGAAGCATCTTTCTTCCCTCATACCGATAAACCTGATCCTGAAACCGGACAGGGCGAAAAAATATATGTGGCTTATACCTTTGTTACCCAAATAATTGATTTAGAAGTTGATACAGATACGGGAATTGTGGAGGTCTTAAAGGTTTATACTGCGGCAGATATAGGAAAAGCTATAAATCCTCAGAATGTAGAGGGACAGATAGAAGGAGGAACCGTCCAGGGAATAGGTATGGCTCTAATGGAAGAGCAGGTTATCAAAGAAGGAATCACTTTAAACCCGGATTTAACCGGTTATCTAATCCCCACTTCTATGGATACCCCTCGCTTTACTACTCAGCTGGTAGAGAATGAAGATTCAGAAGGGCCTTATGGAGCAAAAGGAATTGGGGAACCGGCTACTATTGCTGCTGCCCCGGCCATTGCCAATGCCATTTATGATGCCATAGGAGTAAGGATTTACCATCTTCCCATTACTCCGGAAAAAATACTAAAAGC
>JADBKX010000051.1 GCA_014894735.1 Candidatus Sediminicultor sextus
TCTTGATTATACCTCTATAATAGATTATATTAAAGTTAAATATATCAACAAGGAGATTAATATGTCCCTGGATAGCATCACCTTAGCAGCAATGAGAGAAGAACTTCTGGATAAATTTAAAGAGGGAAAGATAATAAGCCTGATTCAGACTAAAAAATATAAAATCATCATTGAAATAAAACCAGATAAGCCTTTAACCTCAAATGATCTAAATAAAAAAAGCGAAACCTTTTATATCCATATTTCCCTTGACCCCTCGCTTCCTGAAATTTACTTTAGCGAATTAGAAAACAGAGAGAAAACTATCAGTTCTCCTTTTTTAGGTCTTCTGCAAAATCAACTAAAAGGAGGGAAAATATTAGATATCGAACACCCCAATTTTGACCGTATTTTACATTTTATTATCAAACCCTACCCAAAGTTCGGTAAATTACAAAATAAAACACTGGTAGTAGAATTTATGGGTAAACACGGCAATATGATTCTTCTTAATGAAGATAAAACTATAGAAACCGCTATAAAATTAATAGATTCTAATATAAACAGGTACCGGGAGATTATGCCCGGAAAGCTCTATATCCCCCCTCCTTCGCAAAACAAAATAGACCCTTTAAAGATCAACCGTGAAGAATTCTTTAATATTTTTAATTCCCTGCCCGCAGAAAATAAAGATTTATCCCTTCAGAAGCCGATACAGGACAGTTTTACAGGCATAAGCCCTCAAAGCGCTAAAGAGATGGTTCTTCAGGCTAATTTATCCCCGGAAAAGAAGGTATCTGAGACCTCCAGAGCAGATTTGGAAATACTCTGGACTTCTTTTCATAGAATCGTAACAAATATTAAAAATCATTATTTTCAGCCAGCTCTCTTTTTAGATCCCCTATCAAAAAAGATAAAAGCCTGGTCTATCATCGATTCAGTTCAGTTTCTCAAATACCATAAGCGAACTTTTAATAATGCGAACTCCTGCCTGGAAACCTTATTTACCGTGCTGGAAAAAGAACGGGAAATTCTATCTATACAAAATAAGTTAGACCAGATAATCAGAAAAAATATGTTGAAAATAAATAATAAGATAAACGATTACCAAACAAAACTGGAAGAAGTAAAAAATTGTGAAAACTATAAGATAAGCGGAGAACTGATAAAAGCAAATCTTTCGACTATTAAGAGAGGAGACCGGGAAATTATTGCCATCAACTATTATTCTCCCCGGCAGGAAAATATAACTATCCAGCTAAACGAAAAATTCACCCCTTTAGATAATGCCCGGTTATATTTTAAAAAATACCGGAAAACAAAAGATAGTTTCCAGATAATTTTTGAGCAATTAAAGAGCCATGAGCATAATCTTGCCCAGCTGACCGAGCTTCAGAAATTATATGAACAAGAAATCAATTCTCTTCCCAATCTGCTCAAAATTTATAATAATCTAACCAAATTAGGATGGGTAAAGAAGGCTGCTGCTCCCCTTAAAAAGCCCAAAAAAATAAAGAATAAACTGGTACCGGCGGTTAAATATATCTCTAAAGATGGCTGGGAAATCTATGTAGGGAAAAGTAACCTGCAAAATGATTTTTTAACCTTTAAATTGGCTTCCGGTAATGATACCTGGCTTCATGCAAAAAACATTCAGGGGTCTCATATTATCATTAAAAATAAAGGGAGTAAACAATCTCTTCCGCTTGACACCTTGATTCAGGCTGCAAATTTAGCCGCTTATTTTAGCAAAGCTAAAAAAGATGATAAAGTATTGGTCGATTATACTTTCAAAAAATACGTGAAAAAACCTAAAAACGCTAAGCCGGGAATGGTTATTTATTCTCAAGAAAAGGGTCTTTTGATAAAAATAGATGCGGAAGAAATCAGGAGCATGGAGAAGGTTTCTCTAAAATAATTCCAATGCTCTATTTTTCATCCCTTTCCAGGCAATCAATTAATTCCTGCATATCTTGGGGCAGAGGGGCAGAAAATTCCATATATTTTTTAGATGAAGGGTGCACAAAACCTAAAATATGAGAATGCAAAGCCTGCCTGTTGATATTTAATCCCTGCTTTCTTTGGCCGTATAGCTGGTCACCAACGATGGGATAGCCGATAAAAGCCAGATGTACTCTTAGCTGATGAGTCCTGCCCGTACGAAGAACTGCTTCGACCAGGGTATAGCCGGAAAATCTTTTTAACACCTGGAATTGAGTTATTGCTTCCCTGCTTTTTCCTTCGGTAACTGCCATTTTTTTCCTGTTCTTCAAGCTCCTGCCGATAGGTGCATCGATAATTCCGGAATCATCTTTCATATTACCGTGAACTAAGGCAAGATATTTTTTGGTTACCTGATGATCCTTTATCTGTCTTGACAGGTCAAGATGTGCGAAATCATTTTTTGCTGATACTATCAGACCGGAAGTGTCTTTATCCAGGCGGTGTACAATGCCCGGCCTGATCACTCCGCCTATCCCGGATAAGGAATCCTGGCAATGGTAAAGCAGGGCATTCACCAGGGTACCGGAACAAATTTTCCCTGCAGGGTGAACAATCATATTAGCCGGTTTATTGACTACCACTAAATATTCATCTTCGTAGATTATATCTAAGGGAATGGCTTCTGCCTTAATCTGTAATTCTTTTTGTTCTGGCAGAGCTATATTTATCATATCCCCATTTTTCAAGATATAACTCGGTTTAACCGGGGTACTATTTACTCTGATTTGACCTTGGACAATTAAATTCCGAATCTGAGATCTGGAGGGGCATATTTCTTTCTGAGTTAAATAGAGGTCGATTCTGATTTTTTCTTCGCCTGTGAACGAAATATTTTTTTCTTTCTCTGTCATCTGTCAGGGAACGGTCCTTTGACAAGTTTTTTTTACGTTAGCTTATCGTGGGCACGATGCATCGTGCCCCTACAAATTATTTAAATTATTGGTATTCCATTAATAATATTATCTTCCCGTAGGGGCACAATG
>JADBKX010000121.1 GCA_014894735.1 Candidatus Sediminicultor sextus
TTTAGGAGTAGCTGATGTAGTAGAGGCAATGTCTTCTCACCGCCCTTATCGACCTGCCCTGGGTATCGATAAAGCCCTGGAAGAAATCACTCAGAACAGAGGTATCCTCTATGACCCGAAAATAGTGGAGGCTTGTTTGAAGCTCTTCAAAGAGAAAGAATTTAAATTTGAATAAAAGAAGGAGAAAATCTTATTTCTTCTACTATTTAATAAACTTTTAATAAATCTTTAATAGTATTTTTAGAAACATACATTATAATACCATAAGATTAATATATATTTTAGGTGAGGTGGAGACGATTCAATAGGAAAAGTAATCGCTTTATTTAATATAGTAAATTATTTTAACACCAAAATGAATGGACGATATTAAAAAATGATTATTAGAAAACAACTATGGCTTTCAAATTTTATTACGATTATAATTACCATATTTTTATTAATTATTGTGAGTATTCTTATCGGTAGAAATTATCAAAATATTTCAAGATTTGGTTTACCCCCAAAAGATTTTGTAAGAGAAGAAGCGTCCAGAGGGTATTTAGACCTTTTAGAAAGAGAAATACGAATAGCAGATAGGGTTGTAAATCGTGTAATAAGAGAAAGTCCTGAAGTATTAGAAGATATTAAATATATTCAACAATTGGATGCTTTTATGAATGCATCTAATGGCGGTATTATTATCCGAAAAAACAATGAAATACTTTACTATTCTCTTTTTCTTTCAAGTCTTGATTTAGATGAAGAAACAATGAATTCTCAAATTCAGTCATTTCCGAATAAGAAAATTATTAATTTTAGTAAAAACATATATTTGGAAAAGTTGGATTTTCGCTTTTCTGATGAATCCAAAGGCGAGGCTTTAATTGTTAGTGATGTTACTTCTACTTTAGAAAATTTGGCACAATTCCGCTATTCGGTTTTCATTATTTTGATTCTTTTTCTTATTGCTATTGTTATCATTAGCACAATCACTACTTACATATTATCAAAAAATATCGTTAAACCTCTAACGCAATTGGAGAATGCTGCCCTGCAGATTAGAAAGGGTAATTATGATTTTAAAATAAACACCACTGCAAAAGATGAAATCGGAGATTTGTCAAGAACCTTTGAAGAAACAAGAAAACAATTAAAAGAAACTGAGAAAATAAAAAGAAAATATGATAATAATCGTAATGAATTGATTTCGAATATATCACATGATTTGAAAACTCCCATTACCACGATAAAGGGATATATTGAGGGAATTATAGACGGTATTCCCAGTTCAAAAGAGAAAAAAGACAAATATCTTAAAACCATTTATCAAAATACTGTAAATATGGAATCTTTGATTAATGAATTATTTCAGTTATCTGAATTAGAATTAAAGGAACTTCCTTTAAATTTTGTGTCGATTGATATCAAGGCCTATTTAACTGATTGTGTTGAAGAATTAAAATTTTATTTAGCTGAAAAGGGGATTACATTAAAATTTGATGCCGATTATCATGAGAAAGAAATGGTATACGCTGATAGAGAAAAGATAAAACGAGTCATTTTAAATATTATCAATAATGCGGTGAATCATAAGGCAAGCATCGATCCGGCTATTACCATTAAATTGACTGAAAAAAAAGAAGAAGCCCAAATAGAAATTTGGGATAACGGCCAGGGAATACCAGAAAAATCATTAAACAATATTTTTGAACGTTTTTATAAAGCCGATAAAGCCCGGTCTGCTAATTCAAGTGGAACCGGTTTGGGTCTTTATATTGCCAAAGAAATAGTAATGAGCCATGAGGGTAGAATTTGGGCAAAAAGTCAGGAAGGAAAGGGCACCAGTATTTTCTTTACATTAAAGAAAATCCATGACTTTTCGAAAATGATAAAAACGGAGAAAAACAATGAAAAGAATATTAATTATTGAAGACCAGCAAAGCATCGCCGAATTGGAAAGAGATTATCTGGAAATTGATGGCTTTCAGGTTGATATTAAAAACAATGGTAGAGAAGGATTGAATCAGGCTCTGGAGCATAATTATGACCTTGTTCTATTAGATTTAATGCTGCCCGATATGGACGGTTTTGATATTTGCAAGAAAATTAGAAAGGGGAAAAATATTCCCATTCTCATTATTTCTGCTAAAGGAGAAGATATTGATAAAATTCGTGGTCTTGGACTGGGGGCTGATGATTATATCAGTAAGCCATTTAGTCCAAGTGAGCTGGTGGCTCGAGTGAAAGCCCATTTATCCCGGTTTGAGCGGCTTACCGGACAACAGGATGCGGCGAGTAAAGAAATTCGTATAAAAGATTTAATTATTAACCAAACTGCCCGTCAGGTCTATCTCGGGGGTAATAAAATAATTCTTACCACTAAAGAATTTGACATATTAAACTTCCTGGCATCTAATCCCAATATTGTTTTTAGTAAAGAAACCATCTATGATAGGATATGGGGGAATGATTCCTACGGAGATATGACTACTATTGCTGTTCATATTAAAAAAATACGGGATAAAATTGAAAAAGACCCCCAGAGTCCACATTATATTGAAACCCTTTGGGGTTCAGGTTATCGCTTTAATGCATAAAAAATAACCCACCTGTAAATAATTTACAGGCGGTTATTTTTTTTAAACTATTATTATCTATTCATATCGTAGTGCATCCACCGGATTCATCTTTGCCGCCTTCATGGCCGGATAAAGGCCAAAAAAGATACCAATAAATAGAGCAAAACCAAAAGCAAGTCCGATGGAAAGAGGAGCAATGACCATAGGCCAATTACCATATTGGGATAAAAAGTAAGCTGCTCCCCAACCAAATCCAATACCCAAAATTCCGCCAAAACTGGTTAAATTTAATGATTCCATCAAGAATTGGAATAAGATATGTGCATTCCTGGCACCCAGTGCTTTTCGTACACCGATTTCTCTGGTCCGTTCGGTTACCGAAACCAGCATAATATTCATAATCCCAATTCCACCAACCAGAAGGGAAATAGCAGCAATTCCTCCCAGCATAATGCTCATGGTTGCGGTGACTGAGCTCACTGTATCAAGAATCTCATCTTGACTGATAATCCGAAATTGTTCCTCATTTTCATCATTTAAAAATTTAACCATAAAATTTTTCAGTTCATTGACAGCAGTAGCTGCTTTTTCCGATGAGGCAGCTTGTGCAATATAGGAAGTAACAAAATCACTGTTGGTCAATTTATCCATCGAAACGGATAAAGGAATGTAAGCCCGGTCATCCAGGTCTCCGCCCATGGAGCCGCCTTTTTCCTTCATGACTCCAATCACATCAAACATATAGACCTGCCCGTCATAGTTCACTTTAATTCTTTTGCCAATGGGATTAGCATCTTCAAATAGATCTTTAGCCAGTTGAGAGCCCAATACCATGACTTGTCTTCTTTCCTGATCATCATTCTTACTGATAAAATTACCCGTATCCACTTCATAATTATTCACGTCGGCATAGTCGAGATTAGTCCCTAAGAGAGTAGTATTAACGTTTATATCACCAGAAATTAATCTTCCGTTAACCTGCTTCACCGGAATCACTTTTATGATCGAAGGACAAAATTTTTCCATATAATCGGCTAATTCCAAGGAAAATTTTTCCTGTGAGCTTCCACTGCTGACCCTTCCTCCTTGTCCTCTTGCTGTTCGGGGATAAACGGTAATCATATTGGAACCCAGATTAGCAATACGGGAAGTGACTTGCTGGGTTGAACCGGTACCTACGGAAACAATTGCAATAACTGCACCTACACCAATAATAATTCCCAACATGGAAAGGACGCTGCGCATTTTATTTGCCCATAAACTCTCCAGGGCAATTATTAAACTTTGCAAAATCATACTATCACCTCATCTCTATCGATTACACCATCTTTTAAATAGATAATTCGCTTGCCATATCGGGCGATTTCCGGTTCATGAGTAACCAAAATAATAGTATTCCCGTCATCATGTAACTTTTTAATTATTTCCATAATATCCCCACCGGTTTTTGAATCCAGGTTTCCGGTCGGTTCATCTGCCAAAATGATAGAGGGATGGTTGATTAATGCCCGGGCAATGGCCACTCTTTGCTTCTGGCCACCCGATATTTCATTGGGTCGATGCTTTAATCGATCACCTAATCCTACTTCCTCCAAAGCTTGAACAGCAAGTCGTTTTTTATTTTTAGAATGAGTGTTATTATAAGTTAAGGGAAGTTCCACATTCTTTAGAATAGTTGCTTTGGGTAGTAAATTAAATTGTTGAAAGACAAATCCAATTTTTTGATTACGAAACAGAGCCAATTGATTGTCGTTCAGTTTACTAACATCCTGGCCGGATAGAAAATATTTCCCTTCAGTGGGATAATCCAAACAGCCGATGATATGCATCAAAGTTGATTTTCCCGAACCGGAAGGTCCCATGATGGAAACAAAATCTCCGCTGTTAATTTCGAACGACACACCTCGCAAGGCTTCAACTTCTACCTTTCCTAAATGGTAGGTCTTCTTTAATTGTTCAATTTGTATTACTTTAGACATATATCTTCACCTCTTGTTAACGCATCATAGGTATGGGAAAACCACCCCTATTAGGACCTCTGTTATTATTAGAATTGTCTGCTGTATTCATCTGGTAATTATTGACAATAATTTTGTCTCCCTCTTTTAATCCTTCGGTTACTTCCAGATAATAGCTGTCACTGATTCCGGTTTTGACCGGAGTAGGTACTGCTTTATCACCTTCAACTTTTAAGACCACCGAATCACGTCCTGTTGTTGAGACAGATGTAACTGGAACAAGCAAAACATTTTCCACTGAGCTGACTATAATTTCTGCTGATGCTGAAAATCCGGGTTTGAAGGATTTCGATACTTCATCCATTCGAATGGTTACCGGCACCGTTACTACATTACTTTCTGCTATGGCATAATCTGCCACTTCTGCCACTTTTCCGCTAAAAACCTCATTATCCAAAATATCCAATTCTACTTCTGCTTCCTGACCGACTTCAATATCCATACAATCCACTTCACTGACTGATACTTCAATTTCATAAGCAGTTTCATCAATCAGGTAAATAAGATCATCAGTTTTTTCAATGTTATCTCCTTCCTCGACATAAATCTTGATAATTTTACCAGAGAAAGGAGCTTGAATGGTCCGTGCATTAAGTTTTTCCAGAGCTAAGTCCATAGCCAACTTCTTTTCTTCTTGTGTGAGGCTAGGAGAACCATTAATTTTAGCCAGTTCGTATTCATTTTTTGCCTTTAAATAATTTAATCTTTCCTCTTTATCTTTTAAGTGAACCAGTTCTTGTCCTTGTTTCACAAATTCACCAATATGTACCAGGATTTTTTCAACAGTGCCTCCTGTTGTTTCACTGCTTTGCAAATTAAGATTGATAGAATTGACCGGCTGGAGAAAACCACTAGCAGGAACTGTCTTTTTTAAATTTCCCAACTTCACCTCAAACACTGATGCCAAATCTACCGACTTACTTTGATTTCCAGAATTTGCTTCCGTTTCGGATTTGGACTGCCAATAATTGAATCCGAAAAAACTGCCTGTCCCCAAAATTAAAATGACAATTATCCATAAAAACCATTTCTTTTTTCTCACTCATCTGTCCTCAACTTTCCTTGTTTTGTATACCTAAAAAATGGGCTAATCTTAAACGATTAACCAATAATAGATCCTGAGCTTCTTTAACTTTCAGTTCTTTTTCTGCCAGGGCAATCAGCTGGTTTTGCCATTGGGTAGAAGAAATAATCTTTTCCTGATACTGTTTTTCCAAAATATTTTTTATATATTGTTCTTCTTCTAAAGCGGCTAATTTTGCCTGTAAATTAAGTTGATTATATTGTTCTTGATCCATCATTTGATTCATTTCAAGTTGTAATGTTTTTATCAATTGGTCGAGCTCTTTTTCTTTTTGAAGAATGGTTGCTTCAGCTCCTTTTTCTTTTAATTTTTGTGCTCCTCCATCGGTTAGATTCCAGGATAAGTCTAACATGGCATACCAGTAATCGTCGGAAAGGTCATATCCGCCATTAATATTCACTTGCGGCTTACCTTCATTTTTTGTCCACTCTGCTTCTTTTAAAACGCTTTCTTTATCTATATAATCATTCTTTATCTGATAATGTTTTTCTAATGCTTGTTTGAATAAAATTTCCTTTTTTTCACTCTCTAAAGTTAATTGCTCCATGTTTGACCTTAAAGTTTGTAAATAAGCAGGTTCTTCCTTGAATTGAACTTGGATATCTTTCGATAGATTCAATTCCAGGTACCATTCATTCTGTTGTTGAATCAGATTTTGTTTTAAATTAAAAAATTGATTCTCAGCTTCCATTAATGCTATTTTTGCCTCAGTTTCCTGCTGGTAGCCTCCTTCACCTAAGCGAATCTGTTGCTGTACCCTTTCTAAACCTTCAGTGGCTAATTGAAGCCTTTTATCAGAAATATTCACTTCTTCTGTTGAGCGGACAAGGGCTAGATAGCCTTCAATAAAATCAATTTGTTTTTCTGCTTCCTTCCAGGTCAATTCTTCGACTTTCTTTTTTAAATTATTTTCAGTTTGAAAGATTTGTTGTTCATTTTGAGTATAAGAATTAGGGTAAATTTGTTTTTCGACTTGAATACTTTCACTAGCACTGCTCGCGATTCCCTCGAAAGAGATATCTGCAAAATCATTTTTATTCCAGGAGATATCAGCCGAAATATTGAAATCATCTGCAATAGTTTTTTTAGCTGTAAGTGTAACCAGACTGGTATCGCTTTGTCCCTTTCCAAAATCCCATATTGGGGTAACACCCAAACTAATCTGAAGGGCTTTATCTGTATCAAGGATTGCCAAATCTCGTTCTAATGTGTCGATATTATTTTTGATTATCTCTAAATCGTAATTATGCTGTATTCCCCAATCAATAGCTTCTTTCAAATTTATCTCTTTGGCCTGTAAGACGATTGGCATGAGTAAAATACTTGTTATAATAATAGCTGTGATGAATCTAAATATTATTTTATTAAATTTCATTATTGTATATCTCCCTTATTCAAATTTTCCATGATGGATTGTAAATTAAGTAGGGCATTGTAATAATTGCGAACTGAGGAAGCTAACCGATATTCTGCTTCAAGAACACCTACAATAGCAGACAGCTCTTCTTCTTCACTTGCCAATCCTGCTTTGACTTGATTGCTGATGATTGTTTTATTTTCTTTTATTTGATTTAAGCTATTTTGACTTGAGGTAATGTCATTTTTCGTTTGCACATAATTTTGCCATTGAGATTGTATCTGGTAATCCAGGTTTTGTTGGGCAATTTGATAGTCCAGCTTTGTTACTGCTAAATTGTTTTCCAATTTATTTAAATCTATCTCCGGAGTATCCGAAACCTTACTTTTCTCTAATTCCAGGCTGGCTAAATCGATTTGAAGATTGTTCATTTGCAGTGATATACTGTTTTGTCTTCCTTTTTGCAATGCTTCATCTAATTTAATTTCTCTAAAATTGGGGGCATTTATTTCAGCCAACTCAAACTGACTTTTTGAATTTAATCCTAAGGTCATTCGAAAATTTCCTAACAATTTTTGATAGTCTAATTTTGCACTTTCAAAGGAAAATAATGCATCATAATATATATTACTCTGTTCCAGGACATCCAGTTCAACTTTATATCCGGCTTTGGCCTGAACTTTTATATTTTCCAGGGTATTTTTTTCCATCTCTGACGTTTTTTCTTTAACTTGCAAGTCTTTTTGAGCTAATTTCAATTGGAGATATTCATCAACGACTTGAATGATAAGGTCTTCTTTTTTCTGTTGGAATTGCTCTTTTTCCTGGACGAGTAATAATTCATTTTGTCTTTCTAATAAATTGGATTGAGTTAACAGGTTTCCAGCTTCATTCCTTTTGGCATCGATTTCTGCATTTTCCAACTGATAACCGGCTTTCTGGAATTCAAGATTATTGGCTAATGCCATTTCTACAGCTTGAGTAAGATCCAGCTTTATACTTTCCTGAGCAGTAATTTGAATACTTCCTATTAATAAAAAACAAAATAACAGAAATACAAGAATAACCAGTTTTTTCTTCATGATTTACCTCCCGCTAAAAATAAATTTAAAGATATAATCTTTTATTTCCACTTATTTTAATATTATAATCTAAAATCTCTATAAAGCAAAAATTAACTTTTTATAAAATGAAAATTAAAATTTTATTAACTTTATGGAAGAAATGGGGTCAAATCTTTTTTCTTGAAAAATGACACCTTAAAATTCAAGTTGTACAACCCTTTGAAGAAATAGTATAATTTTATTAATCTGTTTAACAACACTACACAAATTAATTCAAGGGATAGGAAGAATTGAAAATGAAAATATTAGCAGTGGATTATGACGGGGTATTGTACAGAGAGTCAGAAAGAGGAAGCGAAAAAGGGACATGTAGTTTCTGTAAAGGAGCTTTATTGGCAGCTATGCGTCGTTTGTATAAAGAAAGACAATCTCCACACTGTACCATACTTATGGGGCAAAGATTGAGAGATAGAGAATGTGAGTTTGCTCCTAATCCTAAGTATGGTACAGTCAAATTAAAGAAACCTTTGGTGATCATAGGACAGCGTTGCCATTGGGGGCAGCCGAACATTATCCAATTGAACATAATAAAGGGTATCCGGTAAAGGCGGAGGCCATCTATATGTCTTATGTGAGGAGGTAAGTTATGAGAATTGAGCATGTGGCTATCTGGACAGGGGATCTTGAGCGTTTAAAAAGATTCTATACTAAATATTTTAACTGCATAGCAGGGAATAAATATCGTAATGAGTCAAATGATTTTGAGTCATACTTTCTATCTTTTGATAACAGCGCTCGTCTTGAATTAATGCAAATGCCATCAATACCTCACCATTTAAATGATCCTAAAACTCAATATGAAGGAATTATTCATATTGCCATATCAGTCGGCAGCAAAGAAAATGTAGTCAAAATTACTGAAAAGCTACGATCTGATGAATATACAGTTGTAAGCGAGCCGCAAACTACAGGCGATGGGTATTTTGAAAGCTGTGTGCTTGATTCAGACGGAAATCGAGTAGAAATAACCGTTTGAGCGGGTGATCTTCTATTATAAAAAAGAAGGACTTTTAAAAACTTAGACAATTTTTATTGAGGCTTTGATATCAAAAAAAATACTAACTGGGTAGAATATAAGGAGGATAAAATGACTTTAGAGATTAAAACCATTACCGCTCATTTTATTTTCAATAACTATGTAAATTGCTACCTTGTCAGGACTGGCGATGGTTATATCCTGATCGACACGGGGATGCCCAATAAACGCGGGGTTATTGAAAAAGAACTCGAAAGCGCGGGCTGCCAGCCTGGAAATCTTAAGCTTATTGTCTTAACCCATTATTTATAAAAATATTTCTTAAAAAGAAGAAATTTTGAAATTAAAAGTGTATTATATTATCATTATAATATTTTAAGAGAGAAGGACATATATAGGTTTTATTAAAGTGAATTTTTTAAGAACATACGGAGTAATATAAAAGGATAAAAAAAGTATGTTATAAATAACGTATTGCAGTGAGGATTCAAATATGAAAAAGAGCTATTCCTTAAAATATAAAGACAAAATATCCAAAAGGAGTTTATATTATGTCTATTCACAGTGAAGAATTTTATTCTGTCCTAGCTTCCCAAAACAAAGCTTCTGCTGTTCAGGAGATTTTAAAATTATTGCAAAAACCGGAAATCATCTCCCTGGCTGGTGGCTTGCCGGATCCTGCCACTTTCCCGGTAGAAGAGATTAGGGAGATCGTCAATCATCTGCTTATAACAAATAGTGCCCAAGCCCTACAGTACAGTGCCACCCAAGGATTACCCGGCTTAAGGCAAAGTATCTTGAATTACCTCTCCCCTGAGGGCATCAAAGGGGAATTAGAGAACATCATCATCAGTTCCGGTTCCCAGCAGGGTCTGGATCTGGTGGGCAAACTCTTTTTAGACCCCGGGGATGTAGCCATCGTCGAATTACCAAGCTACCTGGCGGCTTTGGATGCTTTCTGCAGTTACGGCGGTAAGCTCATCGGTATCTCTATGGATGAAGATGGGATGCGAATAGACCATCTGCAAGAAAAACTCACTCAGCTTAAAGACGAAAATAAGAAGGTCAAATTTATTTATACTATCTCTAATTTCCAGAATCCTGCCGGGGTGACTCTCTCACTACCCCGACGTCAAAAAATCCTGGAGATAGCTAAAAGGTTTAATCTCTTTATCATCGAGGATAATCCCTATGAAAAACTGCGCTTCGAAGGCACCTCCCTTCCTTCCATCTATTCTCTGGATCATGAAGGCCGGGTGATCAGTTTAGGCACCTTTTCCAAGATCTTATGTCCCGGTCTACGCCTTGCCTGGATGTTAGGTAACAAAGAAGTCATCTATAAGTTCTCCCTCTTAAAACAAGCTACCGATCTTTGCACCAACATCTTAAGCCAGTTAATCGCTTACAAATATTTCCAGTTGGGGAAATTCGATGAAAATATCCAGTCCAATATTGATATTTACAGACAAAAACGAGATGTCATGCTTGCTGCTTTGGCTGAGTACTTTCCCCCAGAGGTTCGCTGGACCAAACCCCAGGGGGGATTTTTCGTGATGGCCACCCTGCCTGAATACATCGATACACAAGAGATGCTCATTGATGCCGTTAAAGAGAAGGTGGCTTATGTGCCCGGTTCTCCCTTCTTTGCTGATGGACAAGGGAAAAATACCATGCGGCTCTCTTTTTGTTATCCCAGCCAGGAAGACATCAAAGAGGGGATAAAACGGATAGGGAAAGTGATAAAGAAAAAGATTAGGGGATAAACGCTGCATTCCCAACCCATGAAGGGCTCTTATCTAAAGAGATTTTTTAGCTTAAAGCTAAAAGGGAGGCCTAAATTAAAGGAAGGTATTATCCCTTTATAGGAATAAGTTGTATAGGAAACTTACAGAATGAACCAGAATTAATTTGGCAGGGACAGGGGATTAAATCCACTCAAAAATCAAATTTAGAGAAATACGGTAAAGAATTAATTAAAGAAATACTTGCTAAGTTTCCAGAAATATCGGAAAAAATAAAAGAGGAATTACCACCAATTGAAATAAAAGAAAATGAAACTATTAAGATGCTTTTAGAACAACTTAAAAATAACTAATTATAATAATTTATACATGTGTCAGGAGATGGTTCTTTGACACATAGAGAAGCATATACATATATATAAATAAATCTAAATTTTTAAGATAAAGGTTTTCTTGAAAGTTCTGTCTATTGATCTATCCGGGGAGCCATAATATTTCCAAGCCCTTTGGCACTTGTTGAAGGGCT
>JADBKX010000156.1:0-2414 GCA_014894735.1 Candidatus Sediminicultor sextus
ATATCTTCCGGTTTCTTATCTTTTAAAGGGCAGGGGACCCCTTTATATAACTTAATGGGACGTAAATTGATATACTGATCAAAATAAAATCTGGCCTTAAGCAATATTTCTTTTTCTAAAATACCAGGCTTTACTCGGGGATCACCGACAGCTCCGAGATAAATAGTATCCATAGCTTCCATTTCCTTTAAAGCTGAATCGGGAAGCAATTCCCCGGTTTTAAGATAATGTTCAGCTCCAAAGAGATATTCGGTCCAATTAATTTTTATTCCATACTTATAAGAAGCAACTTCTATTACCTTTTTGCCTTCTCTAATTATTTCTGGCCCTATTCCATCACCGGGAATTAAAGCTATGTTATACATTCTTTTCTCTCCTTTTTAATTCTTCTTTAACATATTCTCTTAAACCCCCTACTGAAATTACTTTTAGAATAAATTCAGGAAGAAGATTAGTTTTATACACTTTATCTTTACTTAGATTTTTTATTACTCCCTGTACGGTATCCACCTCTAATATATTCCCTGGAGAACATTGGTCTACTACCTCTACAGATTCAAAGATAGGAAGGCCAATGTTTATGGCGTTTCTAAAAAAGATTCGGGCAAAAGATTGAGCGATAATACAAGATACTCCTGCTGCTTTTAGGGCAATAGGGGCATGTTCGCGGGAACTCCCACAGCCAAAGTTTCTACCCGCAACTATAATGTCCCCCTGATTTATCTTTTTGACAAACTCAGAATCATAATCTTCCATACAATGCAGTCCTAACTCTTTGGGGTCAGAGGTATTAAGATAACGAGCAGGGATAATTACATCGGTATCGATGTTGTCTTTAAATTTCCAAACTTTACCTTTAATTATCATTCTATTTCACCTCCTCAGGACTGGCTATTCTGCCTAAAATGGCAGAAGCGGCAGCAATGGCAGGACTGGCCAGGTATACTTCGCTTTCGGGGTGTCCCATCCTCCCTACAAAATTCCTGTTTGTGGTAGAAATTGCCCTTTCTCCTTTAGCCAAAATACCCATATAACCACCCAAGCAAGGACCACAAGTAGGGGTACTTACTGCTCCCCCCGCAGTAATAAAGATTTCGATTAAACCCTCTCGAATAGCCTGCAGGTAGATATCTTGAGTCGCTGGAATAATAATCAATCTAACTTCAGAATGAACTTGCTGCCCTTTTAAGATTTCTGCAGCAATACGCAAATCCTCTATCCTTCCATTGGTACAGGAACCGATAATTGACTGATCAATTTTAATCCCTTTTGCTTCACTGATCGGTTTAGTATTCTCCGGTAGATGAGGGAAAGCCACCTGGGGCTCAATTTTACTAACATTAATCTCTATAATTTTTTCATAATGGGCATCAGGATCACTATTATAGATCTGAAAAGATCTTTTGGCTCGCCCCTTTATATATTCCAAAGTAATCTCATCAGGTTCGATAATACCGGTTTTAGCCCCTGCTTCAATGGCCATATTACAAATAGTAAAGCGGCTATCCATAGAAAGACCTTTAATTACTTCCCCGCTAAATTCCATCACCTTATAATTTGCTCCGTCTACACCAATTTTGGAAATAGTATACAGAATCAGGTCTTTTCCACTTACCCACTTTTTTAACTTTCCAGAATAGATAAATTTAATAGTGGATGGCACTTTAAGCCAGACCTCACCAAGAGCCATAACAGCTGCAAAATCAGTACTGCCCACCCCGATGGCAAAGGCACCTAATGCCCCGGAAGTGTCAGTATGAGAATCTGCTCCCACTACCACATCTCCAGGAAGAACTAATCCCTTTTCCGGCAGGAGGGCATGTTCTACCCCCATCTTTCCTATTTCAAAATAATTCTCTATTTCATACTCCTGAGCAAATTCTTTTAATAATTTACACTGTTCTGCAGATTTTATATCTTTATTGGGAGCAAAATGATCAGGGATTAAACCAACTCTCTTTTTGTCAAATACTTGCCTGGCACCACTTTCTTTAAAATATTTTATAGCTATAGGAGCAGTGATATCATTGGCAAAGGCAAAGTCCACTCGAGCTTTAATGATATCTCCTACCCTAAGATTATCTGTATCTGTATGAGCCGAGAGTATCTTCTCCACAATTGTTTTTCCCATTATTTTCTCCTTTTCTAATGAAATTTAAAATTTATAATTACAGCATTCATACTGACAGTTTTCGCAGTTATTATCTTCTTCAGAAGGAGTAATTATTTCTTTACCTGCACCAATTGCCCAGGATAATGACTTTTGAGGTAGCATCATGTAACCTTTGGTTAGCCTTACTCCGATATCATCAGTGAGAATACTTTTGAAGATGATTTCTTGTTGAGACACTTCCCAACCACCATACCCTGGAGAAAAATGTCTGCTCGTTTTAAAGTCCTGTTCTTTTACTTCT
>JADBKX010000156.1:2514-11353 GCA_014894735.1 Candidatus Sediminicultor sextus
ATTTAATATCTTTTATTATCTTCATATCTCTCATCTTTTAATTTAATAAACGGCAGACTAAATTCATATCTCGTAAAGGGAATATATGAATTCCGGCTGCTTCTTTAAATTTACCTATTTCATTAATAAGTTCTCGGGATATCTTTACTCCCTCCTCTACATCCTTCCCCTTCATTCTCTCCTTTACTCCTGGGGGAACAAAGATACCTGGCAAATTATTATTTAAATATTCAACCATTTCATAACTTTTTAAGGGCATAATCCCAATAATTTTAGGTATATTGATATGAGCGGTAAGTTTTAAAAATCTTTCCAGTAGTCTTATATCATAAATGGGTTGGGTTTGAATAAAATTAGCCCCGGCCGATACTTTTTTCTCAAACCGTTTTATCTCCTTTGTTAAATCCTGGGCAGTGGGATTAACCGCTACCCCGATAAAAAAATCTGTTTTATCTTTAAACTCTTTCCCACCGTACTCATGTCCATTATTTAACTTGTTTACCATTTTTACTAATCCTATAGAATCTACATCATAAACACCAGTCGCCATAATATAATCACCCACCTCGGGAGGGTCTCCAGTTAAAGCTAAAATATTCTTTACCCCTAAAGCAAAGGCACCTAAAAGTTCTGCCTGTAGACCCAATAAATTTCTATCTCGGCAGGTTATATGAAAAATTGCTTCTAACCCTATTTTTTCCTGAATAATATGAGAAAGGGCAATTGGGCTCATTCTTAATTTAGCCAGAGGACAATCGGTAACATTGACCGCATCTACTACCTTTCTGAAATTATCGCAATCCACCTCTCTTAAAATCTTATCTAAATTTAAAGTTTTGGGAGGATCTAACTCCACTGTTACTACAAACTTATTCGAGGCTAGTTTTTCTCTTAAATTCATTAACTTTATTTCCGCCTTTCTTTACTTTAGGTAAAATTACAATCTCCCTTTTTAAAAAGGAACAGAGAACCGTTGTCCCCTGTTCCTTTTTTCCCTTTTAAAGTTTATTTCCTATCATTGCAAATTCTTTTTATCGAGAAATTTCCCTAGATTTTTCTGTTGCTCTACTAACCGCTTTAATAAGGGCTACTCTTATCCCCCCATCTTCTAACTCCATCAATCCATCCACTGTAACCCCAGCCGGAGTAGTAACATCACCTTTTAATAAAGCCGGGTGCATCCCTGTTTTTAATACCATTTTAGCAGCTCCTAATAAGGTTTGGGCAGTTAATTTCTGAGCCAATTCTCGAGGTAATCCCATTCTTAATCCTCCTTCAGTTAGAGATTCAATAATTATATAAGTATAAGCTGGACCACTGCCTGATAAGGCTGTAACTACATCCATTAATTCTTCCCGGTGAATAACCTCCACTAACCCTACTGCTCCAAAGATATCTATAGCCATCTGAATGTGATTTTCATCAATATACTTTCCCGGACAAAGAACAGTCATACCTTCATTAATTAAAGCGGGTGTATTGGGCATCGCCCTGACTACCGGGATATTCTTTTCCAAACATTCCTCTATAAATTGAGTACTGGTAGCCGCAGCAATGGATATTATTAACTGTTTTTCGGAAATTATGTCTTTGATACTAGAAAGTACTTTCTTCATCATCTGGGGTTTAATCGCAAGTATAATTATATCTTTCCCTGAAATCATTTCTTTATTATTAATATAAGTTTGAATGCCATATTTTTTATTTATTTCTTTCGCATGTTCTTCCTGGGCAGTACTTCCGGCTATATTTTCTTTCTTCACTAAATTATTTTTGATCATACCATTAAGCAGGGTTTCCCCCATTTTTCCCACTCCAATTATAGCAACTTTTTTATTTGTAAGCATAGTATTTATATTCCCCCTTTCGATAAAAATCATTTAATTTTTAAATTAACCAATTTGCCAATCCGCCAATCTACCAATTCTCGATCCAATAGTTACCTAGTCTAGTCCACCCATATCCCAGACCTTATCAGTCTGCCAATCTATAAAATCTTATCCTAAGTTAAAAAATACATAAAGGGTTTTTATATCATCTTTTTCTATTTTACTACAGTAAAATTTATATCTCCCCATAGACCCATTTTATCATCTTTTATTATTACTACACCCTTTACCCCTGGTATCTTTTGGGCATAAACTAATCCTTGCTCTACATCTTTTTGCGTTTTAACTCTATTACCTACTGCCGTAGCAGCCGCATCAGCAAGCAAAACAGAATCAGAAATTACAGTAACCGCATCCGCTTTCCCAAAACTCAAAGAAGGACCCACCGTGCCAGAAGATGTGCAAATCCCCATATAATTCTCTTTTGCCTCTATCTTTAAAATAATTCTCTGGCTAAAAGGAGAACTCCCTGCAAATATACTCACTTTTCTCAACTGATTGCTCTTAATAAAAATATCCCCGCCATTTTCCACTATTACTTCAGAAGAATAATTTAAAAGTGCTTTCCCTACGAATTCAGCTATTGCTCCTGCTACTGAAGCCATTGGTCCAACTCCACACAATGCTGTTGTGTGAATCATAGACTGGATTATCTCGGAAGCCTTTTTATCCTGGGAATAGGGCAAAAGAGTACTTTTAAATAAGGGGTGGCTATAAATATAATTCTCTATCTGTTTTCTAAAGTTTGAAACCATCTGTTGTGCATAGAAACTTAATTCTTGATTTGTTCTTATAAATAGATCGCTTTCTTCTTCCTTTATTTGAAAAGAAATTAAATCCTTTTCTTCAATTAAATTTCGATATTTCCTTTCTTTATATTCTATTTTATTAGTTTGAGGAAAAATCATTGCTTTTCTTCTCGCTTACTTTAATTTTTTTTAAAAAGTGACTTTGATTGCCTGTAAAGGACAAGCCTCTACACAATTACCACAAACAATACACTTTTCGTAATCAAACTTTAACTTAAAAGTTTCTTTGTCTAAAGACAATACGCCGGTCGGACAAATAGAGATACAAGCCCCGCAATCAATACATTTCTTCTCATCCCATATTACTTCTTGCTCTAATAGTTCAATCCTTACACCTATCTGCCTGACAAAGTTCAAGCCTTCTTTTATCTGTTCATCCTCGCCTTTGAGTTCTAAAACTAATTTCCCCCCTAAACTTGGTTCAAATTTTGCCTGCAAAATATTTACCCACAAGCCATAATCTTTTATCAGCTGATAGGTTACGGGTTTCTCAACATTTTGAGGAGAAAAGGTAAAAATTACTTTCTTACTTAACATTTAAATCATCCCTTTAGAGTTATTATTTTAAAGATTTTAATTTCTAATGAATTTCTAATAAAGACTTAAATTTATTCTCTTTAGGAAATTTTTGGATGGGTTCCTGTAATAAAAACTTTCCTCTTAATATTTCTTCTTTTAATCTTTGGGCAATTTCCCGAGCTTTAGCATAACTGGAAAGGGGAGAAGTGGGAACATTTTTCCCCCGAATGGTAATATTCCCCTCTCTTAATTGTTTATAATTTACCCGGCCCAAAGAAGGCTTTATTAAATGAGGAAAACTATAATCAATTATCTCAGTCCATATATCTTCATCTTTTACAGCCGCATTTTTCATTATTTTACTATTTAAAATGGGAATTGGTATTCCTATACCTACCACCAATGTCACTCCATACCCTTTAAAAGTTGCCGCACGAATATAATCTGTGCTCATCTTTTTTAAATCTCCGACTACTGCTAAAGTTCCTCCTTTATAGATGGCTTTACCTTCTTCGCCTTTGAGCATTTGAGGATAAAATTGTGTTCCTTCCCAAGCTATATAACCTTGTGCCCCACCTAAAAATATTCGAGTACCTATGCCAATAGTTATAAATTCAGGGTCATTAAGCAAAGGGCTCAATTGGCTACTGGTACAATAATTTGCGTTTCCTATATTGGGAAGTAGAATCCCCATATAGGTATATATTTTTCTATCAGAAGTATTGACTGCCACATTATAGTTTTGATAACCATTTCGAGGATTAAATAAAACTGCTTGATTTATACTTTCTTTGGTTATATAACTTTCTATTTCCCGCCGTGGATAGCAATCTGTTCCCTGGGATATAGCCTTTAATTTAATCTTTTTTCCTGAAATTAAATCTTCAATGACATGAGCTCCTCCATATTCCATCCCTTGGCTTTCAGAAAGCTGAGTAGCTCCTAAATAGACATCCACTGCCGCTAACCCCGCATAAGCCTCAACATCATTCAACCAAACTTTCTGCATTCGGATAGGAGGATCACTGTGTCCGAAATTTATTATTGTCCCCGAGGAACACATTGGCCCAAAAGTACCGGTAGTTACCACATCAATTTCTTCCGTTGCCTTTTCTATACCCTTTTCCTTAACTATGGGAATAATTTCTTCGGCAGTTACTATTACAGCCTTACCACTTCTAATTTTGGTATTAATTTCTTCATAAGTTCTTTGTATAGTCAAAAAATAACCCTCCTGTAAATTAAGTCGTTAGTATATAGTATATAGTAAAGAAATAAGAAAATAGAAATTAAAATTATATTAGTGAATAATATATAGCAAAAAAAGGGGGAACATAAAACTATAATTCAAAATTAAATTTAAGGTAAAACTGATACTAATTTTATTTACTAAATACTATCGACTGATTTGTATTGCATATTGTGTTTGTTTTTCTGAAAGGCAATTATATTTAACATCTTTTCGGTTGCTTCTATTGCTGCTAAAACTTGATCGGGGTTAACCCCTTTAGTGATAAAAGTTTTGTGAGTTTGCCACCCCCAGGTAATGGTACATTGCACTAAAGCATCTGTTTTTCCTCCGGGAGGTATATTCACCGTATAATCTAAAAGAATTGGCAAAGGATAATTTATTTTTTTTGCAATTTTTCTAATGGCATTCATAAATGCATCATATCCACCGTCCCCTTGGGCACTTTCTTCTAATAATAACTCTTGGTTCTTTCCTTTATCTTTATACAGCAATTTAACCACAGCAATAGGCTTCAATTCCATACTGGTCACTATATTGCATAATTCTAATTTAAAGGTCTTTTCTTGAGGTGTTTCTAAGACATCTGAAATAACATAAGGCAAATCCCCTGCTGTAATAGTTTCTTTTCTATCGCCAAGCTCAATAATTCTCTCTAACACACGTTTTTTTTGTGCTTGAGTAAGTTCAATGTCAATTTCCTCCAAATTATATTCTAAATTAGATTTTCCACTTAATTTACCCAAAGCATATTGTCTCTTGCGGTTAAACCGTTCAGGGAAAAGAGAGGTAACGTAAAGATTCCCCTTTTTATCCCCATCAGCATGAATTCCAGCAGTCTGTGTAAAGACATTTACACCAGATATAGGTTTATTAAAAGCTATTCGATGTCCAGAAAAGACTTCAACTGTCTTACTAAGATGGAATAAGCGTTTTTCTTCAATTCCTGTTTTAATTTTAAGAAAATCGTGAAGTCCAACCACCACTTCTTCTAAGGGAGCATTCCCCGCACGTTCACCCATGCCATTAACTGTGCAATGTATTCCCTTTATCCCTGCTTCTACGGCTACTAAAGTATTGGCCGTGGCTAAGCCATAATCATTGTGGGCGTGAAAATCAAAATGAAGATTAGGATATCTTGCTAAAATTTCTTTGATGAATTCGGAAACTTGGCTAGGATAAAGAATTCCAAGTGTATCAGGTAACATAAACCGTTTTATCGGTTCTCCTTGCAGACTATCTAAAAGATAATAAACGTAATCTCGAGAATTAATCATCCCCTGAGACCAATCTTCCAAATATATATTACAAGTAACTCCCTTGTTATTAGCATATGCAACAGTTTCTTTTATGTCTTGAACATGTTGCTCTTTGGTCTTCCTTAACTGATTTTTCAGGTGATTCATTGACCCCTTGCTAAGGATATTCATTATTTTTCCGCCAGAATTACAGATCCAATTGACCGATTCTATCTTGTCTACAAATCCTAAAATTTCTATCTTCTCTACACAACTCACTTTTTTAGCCCAATCGATTATTTCGGCCACAGATTGTTCTTCCCCTTTACTCACCTTAGCACTGGCAATTTCAATTCTATCTACTTTTACTTCTTTCAGTAATATCTTGGCAATAGTTAATTTTTCTTGAGGGGAGTAACTCACGCCTTTCATTTGTTCTCCGTCTCTTAAAGTAGTATCCATTATTTCTATTTTCTTGTTCAACTTTAATCACTTCCTTTTAATCAATCGATAGTGAAAACCCGAGCGTGGAGCGTACAGCGTTTAGCGTATAGGATAGTATCAATATAGTATCGCCTCATAATGAGATTGCCACGGCTTCGCCTCGCAATGACATTTCTGTTTTTTTATTCTGGCTCCTGGCTCCTGAATTCTATCTTCTTCTATTTTCTTAACCAGGTAACTAACTAACAATGGGTAGCTGAAACTGTGAATTATAAGCTATTCTGTTTACTGCCTTAAGATAAGCTCGTATGCTGGCTTCTAAGGTATCAGTACTTGTACTTCTGCCGGTAAAGATATTCCCTTTCTCATCCCTTATCTTTAGCGTCGCCTCCCCTTGAGCATCCTTACCTCTAGTTAAAGCCCGCACATTGTAATCTACTAATTTTAGCTTAAATTTGGTAATACGATCTATGGCCTTAAAAGAAGCATCTACTGGACCGTCTCCACAGGCCGCATCTTCAAATTTTTTATCTTGGTATAATAATCTTACTGTCGCGGTTGGTAAAGTATTATTACCGGTATTTATATGAAAATAGTCTAGTTGAAAGGTCTCTGGGATTTTATCTATTATCTCCTCGGATACAATTGCCTCTAAATCTTCAATAAAAATCTCTTTCTTTTTATCTGCCAATCTCTTAAATTTTTCAAATACTTCATTTAATTTTTCTTTATCTAAAGTATAACCCATCTCTTCTAACTTATTCTTAAGGGCGTGCCGTCCTGAATGTTTTCCTAAAACCAGACTATTGCTTTCTAAACCTACTGATTGCGGGGTCATAATTTCATAGGTAGTACGCTCTTTCAATATTCCAGCCTGATGGATACCTGCCTCATGGGCAAAGGCATTTTTTCCCACTATCGCTTTATTAGGCTGAACCGTAAAGCCAGTTAATTTGCTCACCAATCTACTAACAGGATATATTTGTGTGGAATTAATCCGGGTAACTTTGTGATAAATATCCTTCCTGGTATGAAGGGCCATCACAGTCTCTTCCAAAGAAGCATTTCCTGCCCTCTCACCAATTCCATTTATAGTACACTCTACTTGAGTAGCCCCATTTTTTATTGCTTCCAAAGAATTGGCCACAGCTAATCCCAGGTCATTATGACAATGAACACTAATCATTGCCTTTTCGATATTAAAAACATTTTCTTTAATATCTTTTATTAACCTGCCAAATTCTTCTGGTTGGGCATATCCTACTGTATCAGGTACATTTATTATAGCGGCACCGGCCTTAATTACTTCTTCAAAAATTCTATATAAAAATTTTTTCTCGCTCCTACTGGCATCTTCAGCAGAAAATTCCACTTCCGGGCATAGCTTGCAGGCATATCTTACCGCCTCAACTGCCTGTTCTAAAACTTGTTCAGGGGAAAGCTGCAGTTTATATTGCATATGAATAGGAGAAGTGGCAATAAAAGTATGGATTCGTGGCCTTTCGGAATACTTAATTGCCTCCCATGCTCGTTCAATATCTTTCTTTACTGTTCGAGCTAAACCAGCAATGGTACAACCTTTAATGGTTTGAGCTACCAGCTTCACCCCTTCAAAATCCCCTGGCGAAGCAATAGGAAAGCCTGCTTCTATTACATCTACATTAAGATTCTCTAATTGCCTGGCTATCTCCAATTTTTCATTAGTATTAAGTGATGCGCCTGGACATTGTTCTCCATCTCGAAGCGTAGTATCGAAAATTACTATATTATCTATCATCTTGCTTCTCCTCCTATTTCGCTTTAATGTTTTTACCTTAAAACATTTACTCGGAATAATAGCTCCCGATAATTTTAATAAAAGTTGTACTTTCCTCTAAAGATTTTAAAGCTTCTTGAGTTTCTTTCTGGTGTAACCCTTTTTCAAAATCAGTATAAAAAATATACTCCCACGGTTCCCTTTTACTAGGTCGTGATTCTAATCTGTTTAAATTGATATCTCTTAAAGCAAATTCCTTAAGACAGCGATAAAGTGCTCCAGGTTTGCTCACTACTGCAAAAATAATAGAAGTTTTATTATTTTTAGGATCCGAAGATATTTCCTCCGATAAAACCAAAAAACGAGTATAATTATATCTATTATCCTGAATCCCTGAACCCAGAATTTTTAAACCATATAGTTCTGCTGCCCAATTACTCGCAATGGCTGCAACATTATTTTCTTTTAGCTCTTTAATTATTTTAACACTACCTGCCGTATCATACACTGGAATTATCTGGCAATGGGAAAATTTTTTTGATAGAAAACCTTCGCATTGAGCCAGTGCTTGAGGATGGGAATACACCTTTTCAATCAATTTAAAATCAATCTCTTCTTTGGCTATCAAACAATGCTCAACCTTTAACTTTACTTCTCCCACCGCAAATAATTCTTGCTGTAATAAAAGGTCATGGACCTCATTTATCCCGCCGGTCTGAGAATTTTCTATAGGTAAAATACCGTATTCGGCTTCTTTGTTATTTATACTTTGGAATACTTCCTTAAAAGTTTTACAAAGTATAGGTTGTATAGAGGAACCAAAAAATTTAATAGCCGCAATCTCGCTAAAGGCTCCCCTTTCTCCCTGAAATGCTACCCTATTTTGCAAATTTTTCACCTCATTTATGAATTCACCAATTAAATTAGTCGTTAGT
>JADBKX010000153.1 GCA_014894735.1 Candidatus Sediminicultor sextus
TGAATAATATCGGTAAAATATTTTTTGCTGGCTAAATTTTGAAGCGCCATAACTTTGGAGGCATGTTTTACGCACAAAAAATAACCAAAGTAATTCACTTTATTAACAAAGGCAAATTCACTGAATTCCATCTCTTTTACGCTCCTGGCCTTCAATACCCCTGCATTACTTATAAAAATGTCAATGCCACCAACTTTTTTAACTATCTCATATATCATTTTTTTAACAGAATCTTCATTGGTTACATCTACTTTTATTGCTAAAGCTGTGGTCTTTTTATATTTAATATTTAGTTCTTCTGCCAACTGGTTAGCCCCTTTAGCATTAATATCGGCAATAAATACCAAGCATTCTGATTTTGTCAGCTCTCTCACTATGCTCTCTCCAAAACCCTGAGCACCTCCGGTTACTACTGCTATTTTATTTTTTACTATATTATTTCTATATAATTTTTCCTCATTACAATACTCTTCCGAACTTCGATTGCAGCCATTATCGGTTATTATTTTTGAATTTTTTTTCTCTATGCAATCCTGGGGTTTGGAGGGTTCAGATTTAACTTTTACATTTTTTAAGATATCTTCAAAATTATTTTTTATATTCATCGCCTGACCATAAGATTTTTCCAAGTAAAAGATGCCAATATTTTCAAGAATTACGATTTTTGGTTTTTGTTTATATTTCTTAATATAATCTTTAAATTTATTAATTGTATAGGCAATTATTTTCTTTTCGAGTTGTTCCTGGTTTAACAGATGGCAATTTTTAATTTCTTTTAGATAAAGAGGTAACATCTCTTCCGATCTTATTTTATCAAAAGCAAAACCCACTTTCCTTGAATCATCTTCAAATTTAATGATATTTCCTTTTTCACCATCAAAAGTTAGCCCGCGTAAAAGCGGGGCAATTGTTTCTATATAGATATTTTTCATCTTTCTCCTCCGAGAAATAATATCCTAATATTATTTAAAAATTTATTTTTTGGTAAGCAAATTCAGGATGCCGATTATCTATTTTCCTGCCAATTTCGCTATATATTATAATCCGCTCTTTGAGTGATTTGCTTTCTAACGGATTTTTATTATTAAACAAGGCATATTTTTCATCATAATTCGCCAGTTTTTCATGGGCGATAAGAGCCCAGGTTGCTTCAATTAGATGAGCAAACTCTGGTCTTAGAATGATGGGGTAATTAAAAGATTGTCGTGGGCTGTTTATATCCACACCACTTATTTCCATAAGTTCATATTTTTTGCAGAGTCCTTGCAAACGTAAAAGTTGGCTTAGAGTATTGCGTGGCGGCATATAAGTAATTGCCTTAAAACCTATTTTCTTTAATTCAGGAATCAGTTCCTCTAAAAAATCATCCTCAAACTTTTCAGCCCTCTTATCACCGGTGGTCGAATCAGTCACATCTCCTAAATAAGCATAAGCAGGGATAGCATTTATAGAATTACTGAACTTTACTGCCTCATATACAGATATGCATTCATCATAATCAGGTTGAATAAAAATTTTATCTAAAAAGGAGCTTTTTAACATTCCTAAAAGATCATATAAATAAAATGGATTATTTTCTTCCAAGAGAAATTTTTTAATCTTTTCGGAAAGCTCTATATCAAGATTATCTTTTAAAAATGAAATAAGTTTTTCCCCTTTCCCCGTTTTTTGAATAATTTTTCTAGCAAAAGCAAAAAGAATATGACGTTCGGTAATACTCCCGCCTTCTTTTGCCTGGGAAATTTTATAAACCTCTTCATTAAAATCAATCTCTTCTATTCCATAACTTTTAATTAAGTTATTTAGTTTAGCCAGTATTTTTTTATTTCTCTTATTCCGAGCAATCTGTATTGGATTTAAAAATTTCTTAGCTTCTGGTAACCTTGATCCAACAATACCATGAATAGCAATATAACCTATATTTTTAGAATCCGGGTCATTCAGTTTTCTTCCTTCAACCATAGTTCCAGAAAAATTTACTCGTAATTCAAATCCTACAGTTGAGGCAATTTCAATTATCTTGCATGCCTCTATTAGCTCCTTACAACCGGAAACAGAATCATGATCCATAATCCCTACAGCTTGAAGACCGGCCTTCCAGGCTAAATATGCAGCCATTGAAGGTGAATAAGGACTAAAAGAATAGATAGTATGCACGTGATTATTTACTTCTTCTGTTTTTTTGAACTGTTCTTTTTCTATTTCTATTAATTTATAGATTTTTTCTAATCCATAAAGCCTGGACTTTTTATTACTGCTATTTATTTCCTGAATAATTTTATCCTTCATCTTTTTTTCTCGAACTAATTTTAATCTTCAATAAAAATCTTATATCCCAAATTTATTTCTCCTTATCTGCTCAGTTGTAGACTGATCAGTTGCAACTTGATGCCCGTCTAAAGGATAAAGGCGTTCATGAATCGCATCGATAATCCACTCTTTCTGGGGAAAGAAACTAGATTCCATTTCGGCGGCTGGAGTAATCCAGTTACGGGAGCCAACTACCACTACAGGACCATCAAGATAATCAAAAACAAATTGGGAGATATTGGAAGCGATAGTATGAAGGAAAGAAGCCCGTTCACAAGCATCGGAAACAAGTACAAGTCTTCCCGTCTTCTTCACAGATTCGATAATCAATTCATAGTTTAAGGGATTAATAAATCTTAAATCGATTACTTCTACTGAAACTTGGTATTTTTTCTCAAGTTCTTCTGCAGCTTCCATCCCCTTATAAAGAGCTGCACCTATGGTGAGGATGGTAACATCTTTTCCTTCTTTCCTGATGATTGGTTCACCTTCCGGTACTTCGTAATAATCTTCGGGAACTCCAGTGGAAACAAATAATTCTCCTATATCATAAAGTTTTTGGCTTTCAAAAAATACCACCGGGTCTGTACCGTGTAAGGCAAGATTTAACATTCCCTTGGCATCATAAGGCGTGGCTGGAAACATGACCTTAAGACCTGGGATATGAGCAAGCAGGCTAGTCCAGTCTTGAGAATGCTGGGCACCATATTTATCCCCTACCGAAACGCGAATGGTAAGGGGCATAGTAAGAAGACCCGCTGACATTGACTGCCATTTGGACACCTGATTGAAAAGTTCATCCCCTGCTCGTCCGATAAAATCACTATACATCAGCTCTGCCACCACACGCCCCCCACACAAAGCATACCCTGCCCCTGATCCCACAATAGCCCCTTCAGAAATAGACGTATTGAATAATCGATGATAGGGAAGAGCTTCGGTTAAACCTCTATACACGGCAAATGCCCCTCCCCAGTCACGGTTTTCTTCTCCATAAGCTACCATAGTTGGGTCTTCATAAAAACGATAGAGCATGGCCTCAAAGAGGGCATCACGATAGGTAAAGACTTTTACTTTAGGGTGAGCTTTACCATTTTCATCTAAAGAAAAACGATATTTATAGGTAAGCGATTTAACCCGGGGGTTATCTTCTTTGGAGATAAGGACTTCTGGTGTTCGCTCCTCCATTCTATTTTTGTAGCGGTGGGAAAACATGACTGATTCAATAAAATCAGCTTTCACTCTGGGTGAGATTTCAAGAGACGCCGCTAACTTCAGGGCCTTAGTAATTCTAAAGGTTGCCTCCTGTTTTAAGGCCTCTGCTTTACCGGAGGTTATTATTCTGTTTTTCTTAAGGTAATCTTCATATCCTCCAATACAGTCAGTCTCCTGCCAGGCAGAAACCTCTTCTTTGCTTCTATAAGATGATGCATCTGATGGTGAATGACCTGAAATTCGATAAGTGATAGTATCCAGAAGAACCGGACCATTTCCTTTGAGAAGAATTTTTTTCTTTCTTTCAATAGCATCAGCTACTGCCAAAGGATTATAACCATCAACCCGTTCAGCATGCAAGTTTTCAGGGTTTACCCCGGCTCCTACCCGGGCAAGAATTTTATAGCCCATCGTTTCACCTGAGGTTTGACCTCCCATGCCATAGAAATTATTAAAGAAATTAAATAGAATAGGAGGAGCACCTCCAATTTTTTTATCCCAAAGCGTGCGATATTGATCCATTGCTGCTAACATCATTGCTTCCCATACCGGACCACAGCCCATAGAACCATCACCGATATTACAGATTACCATACCTGGCTTTCGATTAATTCTTTTAAAAAGAGCAGCACCTACCGAAATATCCGCTGCTCCTCCGACAATAGCATTATTGGGCATACTACCAAAGGGAGCAAAAAAAACATGCATCGAGCCACCCAAACCCTTATTAAAACCGTTAGCCCGTCCGAATATCTCAGCAAGAACGCCGTATAGTACAAAATCTTGAGCAAGTAATTTAATATTACCTTTATGCTCCTTTTCTACTACTTTTAGGCAGGCCCCATCCATATAAGATTTCATTATCTCAAGAAGTTTACTCTCATCAAGTTCATCTATGGCTGAAAAACACTTGGCTAAAACTTCTCCATGACTACGATGGGAACCGAAAATAAAATCTTCGATGCCAAGATGTATACACTGACCCACCGCAGATGATTCCTGACCGATAGATAGATGAGCGGGACCTAGATGATTGTATTCAATTCCCTCATAGGATCCTTGGGTTTTTATAGAATTCAGCATGGATTCAAATTCTCGGATGATCAGCATATCATAGTAAATCTTAAGAAGTTTTTCTTCTCCATACTTCTTTATTTCTTTTTTTATATCCGGTTTATACTGATTTACAGGAATGTCGTTTATTTTTAATATCTGTGGTTTTCTGACTTCTTTGGGGTCAATGAAAATAGATTTAGGCATAACTTTCTCCTTTCTGTTAAAATATCTTGCTATTTTCTAATAATGATCAAACCATATATCTTTTTCTATTATGGTAACTTTATATCTGTCAAATTAAAATTGGCTATCAGCCTATTAAGTTCTTGCAAGAATTTAGCTGCCGGAGCACCATCTACTGCTCTATGATCAAAGGTAAGAGACAAACCGATATGTGGGATAAACTTTATTTCATTATCTTTCATTATTGGTTTAAGAGAAATGCTGCATATACCCAGAATTGCCACCTGAGGAACATTTAAAATAGGTGTAAAACTTTCAATCCCCATTGTTCCGAGGTTGGTTACTGTAAAAGTCCCTCCCTTCAGTTCATCCGGCAAGATAGTTTCCTCTTGACAGGCAGTACTTAATCGTCTTACTTCTTCAGAAATTTCCTTTAAGGATAAGAGATGGGCATTATGGATGACAGGTACCATAAGTCCTCGTGGTGAGTCTACAGCAAATCCCAGATGTACCTGTTCAAATTCAAGTATCTTATCTTTAAGGAAATGAGCATTCATGTTTTCAAATTTGGGAAGAAGATTAGCAACGATATAAAGTAGAAAATCATTCATATTGATTTTGTTTAGCCCTTTCGTTTCAGGACTGGATTTTAGCGATTTCCGACAGGCCAATAAATTAGAAGCCTCAGCAGACGTATTTAAAGTAAGTTGAGCTGTACTTTGTAAAGACATGAACATCCGTTCAGATATAATCTTCCGCACCCCTTCTACTGGAATTTCCTTTAGCGGCCCAAAAATATTTTTACTGACCGTACTTGGAATAAGCGGTTCACCTTCAGATAATGCTTTTTCTATATCTTTTTTTATGATCCTTCCTCCAGGGCCTGAACCGGCAAGTTTGGAAAAATCAATTCCTTTTTTTTCTGCAAAGCGTCGGGCAACCGGAGATATAGGTATCAAGCCGTCTCCAAAAGAAGATTTTGTTTTTTTTAGGGATTTATCTGAAGTGATGGCTTTCTGATTTTCTACGTATTCTTCTTTAGAAACAGAAACAGTTTTTTTGGGGATAAGATGGTCAATTTTTTCTCCCGGCTGTCCAATGATGGCAATAGTCTCAAGAACTGGAACATCGTCTCCCTCTTTATAAAAGATTCTTAGTATTGTTCCAGCCTCAGGAGCTTCCACTTCAAAGACAGCCTTATCGGTTTCCACTTCACAGATAGGCTCTTCAGCTTTTACTTTATCCCCTACTTTTTTATTCCATTTAATAATAAGACAGGATTCAACAGATTGTCCTTGTTTGGGCATAAGTACTGATATAGCCATTTTAACCCTCCTTAGTGTACCTTACCATTCTTCTATATAATATATAAAAAAATAATAATTTGTTATTCTTAAAATAAATATTTCATATTTAACTAATTTTATCTTTATTCTTCAGGTAAGTATTTCCTAATATCAAAGGATCTTCTGATTATCTTTCTACCTTCAACCATTGATTTAATTTGTCCCATAGATTTTGCCTGAATCATTAGATTCCCAATGGCAGCAGCTTCAACCGGTCCTGCAAAAACAGACAGACCTGTTGCATCAGCAACAATTTTACATAGGAGACCATTCCGGCTTCCCCCTCCTATAATATATATCTCTTTAATAGATTTACCAGTAATCTCTTCTATCATTTTAATCGTCTTGGTATATTTATCTGCTAAACTCTCAATAATCCCTCTAGTAATCTCTGCAGGTGACTCCGGAACTTTTTGCCCTGTTTCCTGGCAATAAGCTTTTATTCTATCTGGCATATTATTATCAATTAAACCGGGCTTTAAGAATTTTAAATCATCAGGGTCAATCCTAAAATTTGCAGGACCATATTTTTGAGCTATTTCAGTCAATTCATCATAGGAATATGACTTTACCTTCTCATCCCAGAATTTTTTACACTCCTGAATAATCCAGAAGCCAGTAACATTCTTTAAAAACCTGAAGCCGCCATCGGCAGAACCCTCATTGGTAAAATTGTATTTAAAACTCATTTCGTTGATAATTGGTTCAGGAGTTTCTATCCCCAATAAAGACCATGTACCTGAACTAATATAGGCATAATGAGTATTATCTTCAACTGGAACCGCCGCAACCGCCGATCCGGTATCATGGCAGGCAGGAGCAATAATCACTACTTCTGAATCAGCGCCAATCTCCCGCGCAATAGACGGTAAAAGTTTCCCGACTTCTGTCCCAGGCATAATTATTTCTCCAAATATCTCCTCTTTAAATCCAAGTTTATTCAGTATCTTGGTTGACCAGTCCTTTTTTATAGGGTTATAGAGCTGAGTAGTAGTAGTAATTGAATATTCATTTTTCATAATTCCAGTTAACCAGTAGTTTAAAAGATCGGGAATGGTCAGGAAATATTTTGTATTTTTAAAGATTTGAGGTTTTTTCTTGGCAAATGAATATAATTGATAGATAGTATTAATCTGCATCAATTGAATACCAGTCTCGGCAAATATTTCCTTCTTGGGTATTATATTAAAAACTAGTTCCATGATATTATCTGTTCTCTTGTCTCGATAGTGGTAAGGATTTCCTAAAAGATCGCCATTATCATCCAAAAGAACATAATCAACTCCCCAGGTATCAATGCCAATGCTCACTATCTGATTGGGATATTTTTTAAAAGCTTTTTTTAAACCTCTCTTTATCTCATTAAATATGCCCAGAATATCCCAAAAAATACTATCTTTAACCCTTACTAAATGATTGGGGAAACGATATATTATCTCCATTTTTGATAAATCCCCAACAATGACTCTTCCACTCTCTGCACCCAGATCAATCGCTACAAACTTTTCCATGGTATAACCCCTTTTGATTTAGTTACAAACAAAGAAAAAATTGATTATATTTTTTATAGAATTTTGTTTAAGTAATAAATTATAACTATTTTTTAAACAGGTTTTGTCGGTATTTTTCATCGGGTCTTTTCGATATATGGGTTACTATATCCTTAGGGAGGGTATTTATTCCACCCGCTAGCAATGCACCAAAACGAATTTCCGCTGCCTTATTAGCAGTTAAGGTAATATTTTCTACTTCAGTTGGGGTAGACCCCAAAGCAATAAATCCATGATTCTGGATATAAATAGATTTAGGTCTTTCTCCATGTTTATCTAAAAATATCTCAATTTCTTTTTTTGCTTTTTGGGCAAGTTTAACCCCCGGATCTGTATAAGGAATAAAGACCGATTCTTTTCCCAGTAGAATAATTTCATCAGGATAAATTCTCCCTTTTAGATTCTCCGGGAAACTCTTTGAACAGGTCAATCTATTTATTGCTGTGGGATGAGTATGGCCGACAAAATTTACTCCCTCTAAATTAAGGCAAATAGCATGCAATAGGGTTTCTACAGAAGGGTTAGCTCGATTTTTTTTATCCACCTTAGCTTTTTCAAAGATGTAATTAATTTCTTCAGCATTAGGGTTCTCCATATTTATAAGCTGCACAATTGGTTCAAAATAAACCTCAATAAAATCATTCCCGGTTACAGTTGCAAGCTGAGTCCCGCTTGCTTTTATAAAAAAACTTCCAGCAACATCTTTTGTCTCAACTTTAGCTGAAGTATTGCCTTCTCCAATAATTGCAAGATGATAGTCTATTTTACCCAAATTATTAGAAAGCTTTACCAGTTCGCCTAAAATTTTACTTCTAACATCCGGTTTATTTATCATTTTTTCCTCCTCTATTGAGTCTCTTGCCTCTAAGTTAAAAGTTAAATCTAAAAAGTTAAAATTATCTTTTTTACTTTTAACCTATCTTTCTTTTTCAATCCATATGAAAAACCTCTTCCAAAGAGGTAGTAGCCGGGGAATTATCCGGATTGGTTTCCATAATATCTTTCATATAATCCCACCATTTTTTCATTATCTCTTTCGAAGGGAGTTCGCTAACTGTATTATTATCTTTTAATTTTTGCACCGCAAAAAGAGTAAGTGTTTCTTTATCAAGAAATATGGAATAATCAAAAATTCCCGCTCGGGATAATTTTTCTTTAAGTTCAGGCCAGATTTCATCATGTCTTTTTTTATACTCTTCTTCATATCCCGCTTTTAATTTCATTTTAAATGCTGCTCTTTTCATTAATCTGCTCCTAAAACTATTTTGTAACCTTACCAAAACTATTTTTAGGTTTTAACCTTTCAAGTAATTGGGGAAGCATAATTGCTAAAATTAATAATAACCCAATAATAATAGTCATTACCTTGCCAGGTATATTAATTAGGCCCATTCCGAATTTAAGAAACCCAATGATAAAAATGGAAATAATTACGCCAAAAATATTTCCCTTTCCGCCGGTAATAGCTACTCCACCCAGCACAACTGTGGTGATAATTTCCAGCTCCCAACCATCAGCAATATTTGGACGTGTACTCCCGATTCGCGAAGTAAGCAAGATTGAAGCTAATCCTGAACAGAGCCCGGTAACTGTAAAGATAATAAGACGTATTCTGTTTACCGGTATCCCTGAAAAACGAGCAGCAGTAGAATTATTTCCAATGGCAAATACCTTCCGTCCTATAGTGGTTCTATGTAAAACTATGCCAAAAATTATTGCCAGCATCAAAAAAAGGACCAATTCAAAAGGAATCATGGTGTTTCCTATGTATCCCTGCCCAAAATAAGCAAAAGATATCGGGTATTTAGTAAACGCCTTATCTCCGAGAATAACGTAAGCTATCCCCCTAAACAAAGACATACTTCCCAGAGTAACCGCAATCGCAGGAATCCCAAATTTTGTAATAACGAAACCATTTAAAAAACCTGCCGCCGAACCCGCAAAAAGTCCTATCGCAACCAACCCAAAAGTATTCACTCCGGCATGGGAGGCCATGCCCATAAAAACCGAAGATAAAGCGATAATTGAGGCAACAGAAATATCAATATCACCACATATGATCACAAACATCATGGAAAGAGCGATGATTGCTTTTTCTATAAAATTAAAAGTGGTGTTCATAAGATTGGTATAATCTAAAAAATAGGGAGATAAATTAGAATTTATTATTACAACCATAATAAAAATAAAAAGGAGAATGATTTCCCACTGCCACATAATATTTAGCAAGGATATTTTTCTGATTTTTTTAATATCAAGAACACTATTTTCTTTATTCATTAAAACTTCTCTTTCTTAGCATCAATTGCTGATTGCGTTTATCCATAAAAGTATTTATTATAATGGCAAAAAGTATAATGAAGCCCTGAATCGCCATCTGCCAGAAGGGCGAAACATTAATCATGGTCAGAGCATTATAAACAATTCCCATGAAAAAGGATCCCAGTACAACACCGATAATCGTCCCGGTACCACCAGCAATACTTACCCCTCCAATTACACAAGCTGCAATAGTTTGAAATTCGAAACCGATAGCAGTTTCGCTCTGAGCAGCAGCATAACGGGAAACCCAGAGAAATCCCGCAAGACCAGTAATTCCTCCCCCTAAGGTAAAGACAATATATTGAATTTTCTTCAGGTTAATGCCCACATATTGAGAGGCTATCTTATTGCCGCCTACCCCGTAAATCTCTCTTCCGGTTCTGGTTAAATTTAAAAAAATTAAAAATAATATTACTATTAGTATCGATACCCATATAAGACTGGATATACCTAAAAAACTGCTTCTGGGAAACCCCCGAAAAGCCTCGGTCATCTCATGAGCACTAACCCAGGTTCCTTTGCAAAGCACGAATACCAATCCTCTATATATACTCATAGTTCCGAGAGTGGTAATGATAGGTGGGATCTTGGCCTGAGAAACCAACAGGCCGTTTATCGAACCAAGCAGGAGTCCAATGGTTATGGAAATTAAAATAATCACGAAGATAGGTATTCCAGGGTGATATTGATTTAAAAGTGCCACACTCATACCACTTAAAGCGAGACTGGAACCGACAGATAAATCTATACCCCCCGTAGCAATAATCATAAGTTGTCCAATAGCAACCATAGATAGAATAGCAGTATCATTCAAAATATCAACAAAGTTATTAATATATAAAAAACTGGGAGTTCTCAAACTAACCCCAAATATGATAAATAAAATAAAAATAAAAAGATTAAATTCTCTTTTCCTAAATAAATCTCTCATTTTAGAATTTCCTCACTTTGAAATACTTCCAATTGCAGCTCTAATTATTTTTTTAGAATTTGCTTCTTCGCGAGTAAATTTAGCAGTGATAACTCCCTCATGCATTACTATAACATGATTAGACATACCGAGAATCTCAGGAAGTTCAGAGGAAATAAGGATTATTGCTATACCTTTTTTTGCGAGTTCAGAAATAAAATTATGTACAGTAGCTTTGGTTGCCACATCAATTCCTTTGGTTGGTTCATCCATAATTAATATCCGCGGCTTAGTGGCAATCCATTTAGCCAAAACTACCTTCTGTTGATTTCCTCCTGAGAGGTCTTCTACCAACTGTTCCCAACCTGAAGCTTTTATTTCTATAT
>JADBKX010000005.1 GCA_014894735.1 Candidatus Sediminicultor sextus
CCAACTAAAAAAATAATTGACAATTATAAAAAACTAAAATATAATTCACAATATATCACAAATAAAGAAGGTCAGGTTCTCCTACCGGGCCAGTCTAAAACAGGCAATAGCAAATGCTATGGGACTTCTTCGGTACTGTTAATAGACTGGATAAATAGAGAACTCGTATCTTCTTTTTTATTGTGGTTTTTTTGGATCAATAAAGAATTTTGTTAAAATACTAAGACATGAGGAAAGTATCTGAACTGTTGAGCAAGAAAGGATAACTATATGATGGATTCCGGTAAAGAAATAGAGAATATAAAGGGGCTTTCTGAAAAAGAGGTTTCCGAGAGATTGCACCAGCATGGTTATAACGAAATCCCTTCTCAGAAGAAACGTAATGTTTTTTTAATATTTTTTAATGTTGTTAAAGAGCCGATGCTGCTTTTATTGATTGGTTGCGGCACAATCTATTTTTTTCTTGGAGAACAGAAAGATGCACTAATGCTGCTTTCATTTGTGCTGGTTGTTGTCGGAATTACCTTCTATCAGGAACGCAAAACAGAAAGAACACTTGAGGCGTTGCGTGACCTCTCAAGCCCCCGTGCTTTGGTTATCCGCAACAGTGAGCAAAAAAGAATTGCCGGGCGAGAAGTTGTTAAGGATGACATTATCGTGATTAAAGAAGGTGATCGAGTGCCAGCGGATGCCGTAGTCTTATCCTGCTCTAATTTATCAGTGGATGAATCTTTATTAACCGGTGAGTCTGTGCCTGTACGTAAATCAGATTGGGATGGTAAAGAAACTTCTAAGCATCCCGGTGGGGAAGATTTACCTTTTATCTATTCTGGTACCCTTGTGGTTGCCGGCGGAGGTATAGCCAAAGTACTATCAATCGGCTCACACACTGAGATGGGTAAAATCGGCAAATCCCTGCAGAGTATTCGCGAAGAAGACACTTTGCTTAAGAAGGAAACAGGAAGAATTGTGCGTAATTTTTCCATTGCCGGAGCAATTCTCTGTTTGCTTGTAATCTTAATTTACGGTTTTACTAGAGGTAACTGGCTTAATGGTATCCTCTCGGGTTTAACTTTAAGCATGGCCATGCTACCTGAAGAGTTTCCGGTGGTATTAATTATATTCTTAACTTTAGGTGCCTGGAGAATATCTAAAAGCCAAGTTTTAACCCGGCGCGCTGCTGCAATTGAGACTTTGGGAGCAGCAACTGTGCTGTGTACAGATAAGACCGGCACACTTACGCTTAATGACATGCATTTAACTACTCTTTGTGTTAAGAATGCGTACTATGATGTTGATACAAAAAAAGTAAATTCACTTCCTGAGGCAGTTCACGATCTGGTGGAATATGGTATTTTAGCCAGCCAAAAGGACCCCTTTGATCCTATTGAGAAAGAAGTAAAACGTCTAGGTGAATTTTATTTGTCGGACTCTGAGCACATGCATAATAACTGGAAAATAATTAAGGAATACCCATTATCAAAAGTATTGCTTGCGCTTTCGCATGTATGGGAATCCCCGGATAAGCAAAATTATATTATCGCGACCAAAGGCTCTCCTGAGGCCATAGTTGATCTTTGCCATTTTAGCCAGTTTCAACAAAACGAAATGAGTGTATGCATTGAAGAGATGGCTAATCGTGGCCTGCGGGTTTTAGGAGTTGCCAGGGCTTCTTTTAAAAAGACAGATCTTCCGGATGCACAGCATGATTTTCATTTTGAATTTGCGGGATTGCTTGGATTTATTGACCCGGTGCGTACGACTGTTCCTGCTTCCGTTAGAGAAGCACATGAGGCAGGGATGAGAGTAATTATGATAACCGGAGATTATTCGGGAACTGCTATTTATATCGCTAAACAGATCGGTATAGAAAATCCTGAGCAATGTATAACTGGCCCGGAATTAGAGGCAATGGATCATCTGCAACTAAGAGAAAGGATTAAAACAGTAAATGTATTTGCTAGAGTGGTCCCTGAGCAAAAACTATTGATTATAAATGCTTTAAAGGCAAATGGGGCAGTTGTGGCGATGACCGGAGACGGGGTAAATGATGCTCCGGCTTTAAAATCAGCCAATATCGGTATTGCTATGGGGGAAAGGGGCACTGATGTCGCCCGTGAGGCATCAGCTCTGGTGTTGCTTAATGATGATTTCTCATCCATTGTGCATGCGGTCAAGCTTGGAAGGAGGATTTTTGATAATCTGAAGAAGTCTATTGCCTATATTCTTGCAATACACGTTCCGATTGCCGGTATGTCATTACTTCCGGTTCTATTCCAGCTGCCGATTGCTCTCTTGCCAGCGCATATTGCTTTTCTAGAATTAATTATTGATCCGGCATGTTCTATTGTATTTGAATCTTGTCCGGATGAGCAGAATATAATGAAGCGGCCTCCAAGAAACCTTCATGAGTCATTATTAAATAAAAAAACGTTTATTTTTAGTTTGCTGCAAGGTCTTAGTGTATTAGCAGTTGTTTTTACTGTATTCTGGCTTGCATTATATTTACAGAAGGGAGAGCTTGAAGCACGCACTTTGGCTTTTGCAACCTTAGTTTTTGCAAATGTGATGCTGATCACCACGAATCTTTCCTGGTCTAAGAATCTGGTTGGGATTCTTAAATCTAAGAATCAGGCCTTGTTGTGGGTTGTTTGTGGCGCCTTAGCAGCGCTTGTTCTAGTTCTTTATGTGCCAATACTACGTAATCTTTTTCATTTTTCAGTCTTATCTTTAGAAGATCTCCTTATTGCTTTTGTTAGCGGAATTTTCAGTTTAGCTTGGTTCGAAGGATTTAAGTTAGCGGCTAAACATTTTGGGCTAAAGATGTAAAATACCCCTTTTAATGATGGAGAGTTTATGAATCTTGAACAAAAATATTTAAGAAGAAAATCGGCAGTCGCTTTGCAAATATTACCACTGTTAGGTG
>JADBKX010000118.1 GCA_014894735.1 Candidatus Sediminicultor sextus
ATGGGTATGTATAGTGATAAAGTAATGGAACATTTTAAAAACCCTCATAATGTAGGAGAGATTAAAGATGCTGATGGCGTAGGAGAAGTGGGAAATCCTGTTTGTGGGGATATTATGAAAATTTATATAAAAGTAAAAGATGGTAAGATAATAGATTGTAAATTTAAAACTTTCGGGTGCGGAGCAGCTATTGCTACCAGCAGTATGATTACCGAGATGGTCAAGGGAAAAGAGATTGATGAGGCTTTAAAAATTTCTAACAAAGCTGTTGCTGAGGCCTTAGGTGGACTTCCACCCATTAAAATGCATTGTTCTAATTTAGCTGCTGATGGTTTATCTAAAGCCATCGAAGATTATAAGAAAAAATCTAAGACCAAGAAATAATAACTATAAACTAATTTAAGAGGTTCTTGTATAATGACAACATTAAGTGTGAATGAAGTTTCGTTAGTGGCAGCTTTTGTAGCTGGCCTTTTCTCATTTGTTTCTCCCTGTGTTTTACCCTTAGTGCCGGGGTATATCTCCTTTGTTTCAGGGATATCTTTAGAGGATATAGAAAAAGGGGAAAAACAAAATAAGAATACCATAATTATAAGTTCTTTATTTTTTATTCTCGGGTTTTCTTTAATATTTATTCTTTTAGGTGCTACCGCTACTTTTTTAGGTAGTTTTTTATTAGAAAAGGCCTTTATTTTAAAGAAAATAGGGGGAATTATAATTATCATTTTTGGGATACATATGTCCGGTCTGTATAGAATAAAATTTTTAGATTATGAAAAAAGGGTTTATAGTAAGACTAGGCCAGTTAACATTATAGTAGGTCCCTTTTTGATGGGATTGGCTTTTGCTTTTGGCTGGACTCCCTGTGTGGGGCCTATTTTGGCTGGAATATTAATTTACGCTGGGGCTCAAGAAACAGTTTATCAGGGCATTTTGTTGCTTACTATTTATTCAGCCGGCTTAGGAATTCCTTTTTTATTGACTGCCCTGGCTATCAATAAGTTTTATTCATTTTCCAGTAAAATTAAAAAGTACTTTAAAACTATTGAGTTAGTTGGAGGAGTATTACTGATATTGATCGGCGGTTTAATCCTTACTGATAATTTTCAGTGGATAGTAACTTATTTTATTAAGTAAAAAATAATTGTCTTTGAAAATTAAAATTATGTAAAATTTACAAATTGATAAAAAATAAATTTAAATAATAATTAAAGAGGTTTGAAGTAAAAATGAAGATTTTTTCCACAAAAAGAGATAAAATAATGTTTTTAGTAATTCTATTAGTAATAATATTTTTTTTCGGACTAAAATCATATTTTAAAATAGACGAACAGAAGGTAGAGATAGTAGAGGAGGCCAAGCCATTAGCTCTTAACTGGTTATCTTATAATGAGGGATTAGCTCTGGCTGAAAAAGAAAAAAAATATGTTTTAATTGATTTTTACACCGATTGGTGTGGTTATTGTAAAAAAATGGACAAGGAAACTTATTCCAAGGAAGAAGTAAAAAAAATCTTAAATGAAAATTTTGTAGTTGTTAGGGTAAATGCTGAGTCGGATAATAAAGTGATTGAAAATGAGAAAGAGATTACCGAAAGAGAATTGGCTAAATTATATCAGGTTTCTGGTTATCCTACTACCTGGTTTTTAGAAAGTAATCATAGCCGTGTAGCTCCTTTACCAGGATATGTAACTACCGAGCAGTTCATTCCAGTATTAAATTACATCGGTGAAGGGTGGTATAAAAGTATTTCCTTTAAGGAATATTTGGAAAAAATATAATTGATAGATTATTAATTAAAGATAGTTTTAATCAATGTTAAAGGTCAAGGAATTGTAATAGTGTTTATAATTTACCTTGATCTTTTTTATAGGTAAAATAAAAATAACGAGAAGAAAAATATTTGGTTTGGATAATGGTTAATATAAAAGGTGAAATTAATAATATATTAGAAGAGATTAGGAAGGCCAGCCAGGGTGAAGAGATTGTCGTGGCTTTTTCGGGTGGATTAGATAGCACAGTAGTTTCTGCTTTAGCCATCCAGGCCTTAGAGAGAAAAAAAATTGAAGCGATTACGGTTAGTTTTGAAGAATATAGCTACAGTAGGGGTTTGAGAAATGTTGAATGTATTAGTAGAGCTTTAAATCTGAAACTAAAGATTGTTTTGGGAAAAAGAGAACAGGAAAGAGTTTTAAAGCGGGGACCAGCCTGTAATAAGTGTACCAGGATAGCTAAATTCGGAAGAGTTAAGAGGGAAGCCCAAGGAAGGCTGGTATTGACTGGCTCGAACCAGAGTGATACCTGGGGGAAGAGGGGTTTAAAACTATATGATGGTTTTTATGCTCCCCTTTTAGAGTTAAACAAGGAGGAAATCCGAAAAATTGCTGATTATTTTGGTTTAAAAATCTTACAGATAGGGGAAAGTAAATTTAGAGAAGGTTGTAAATTGAAACATCTACTTAAGCCTTTAGCGGCTCCTCATTATCATGGTCAGGCAGCAGCAGAAGCTAATGAGTTACTATTAAGTATTTTAGAAGAGGAAAGGTACGAATCTATTTTAGCTAACGTGAAAATTATTGGGACCTTAAATAAGAATATAGGATTAGTAAATGTATCCCCTTTACCGGAAGAAAAATTGAAGGAGAAAATTATAGAAGAATTAAAAAAAGTAAAAACTTTAGAAAAAATTGAGTTTTTAGATAAGCCAATTAAATTAATTGTTAAGGCCAATAAGGGGCAATTTGATAATCAACATTCTCGATATTGGTTAGAAAAGGGGAGGTTGCAACCTGATTTTTCTGTCCCCATAGAAGTGGAATGGTTATTGACCACTAACAAGAGTTTGTCTACTTTTCAGGTTATTGATTAT
>JADBKX010000056.1 GCA_014894735.1 Candidatus Sediminicultor sextus
GTTGCTGTTGGGTTAGCTATATTCGAACTTAATTCAGGAGCTGATCCATGTGCTGGTTCAAATACAACCTCTCTATCTCCTATGTTGGCTCCCGGCACTACCCCTAAGCCCCCAACTAATCCTGCTGCCAAATCAGAAAGAATATCTCCATAAAGATTTGGCATAACTAAAACCTCATAATCTTGAGGTATTTGAACCAACTTCATACTCATTGCATCAACTATCACGTCTTCAAAAATTATCTCAGGGTATTCTTGAGACACTTTTCTAACACAATCTAAGAAAAGTCCGTCTGTATATTTCATTATATTTGCCTTGTGAACTGCTGTAACTTTTCTCCTTTCTTCTTTTCTAGCCAGCTCAAAGGCAAACTTTGCAATCCTTTCACTCGCTTTCCTGGTTATTATCTTTATGCTCTCAGCGGCATCTTCTCCTACCATATGTTCTATTCCCGTATAGAAGCCTTCTGTATTTTCCCTAACTATTACTAAATCAATATTTTTATATCTTGAAGGCACTCCTTTATATGACTTTACAGGCCTTACATTTGCATACAGTTTTAACGCCTGCCTTAATGCTACATTAATACTTCTAAAACCTGTACCTACAGGTGTTGTAACCGGTCCTTTTAATGCCACTCTATTTCTTTTGATACTATCTATCACATAATCAGGAAGAGGTGTGCCATATTTTTCTATAACTTTCTCACCAGCTTCTACAATTTCCCAATTAATTTCTACTCCACTAGCATCCAAAACCATTTTTGCAGCTTCTGTCACTTGTGGGCCAATGCCATCCCCCGGAATTAAGCTAATATTATAAGTCAATTAAGTTACCTCCTACCAATATAATTATTCTTTTCCCTTTCCTCTAGATCTTATTAGATTTAAAAGACCTCCCTGAATTATCATCTCTCTCTGCCGGAGAGTAATATCTAAAATCATCTTATATTCTTTGCCCTTGGTCAAATTTTTAAGCTTAATCGTTCTACTCTTGACCTGGGAAATGGCATCTTCTATTAAAAGTTCGTCTATTTCTTCTATATCATCATAATCTTCTGGATTTTCAAATAACAAAGGTATTATTCCATTATTTACAAGGTTAGCCTGGTGTATTCTCGCAAATGATTTTGCCAAAACAGCTTTTATTCCCAAATACAGAGGGACAAGAGCAGCATGTTCTCGACTTGACCCCTGTCCATAGTTTGAGCCTCCAACTATAAATCCTCCTCCATTCTTTCTTGCTTTCTTCGGAAAATCCCTATCGCAAGGAGTCAAACAATAATCAGAAAGATAAGGTATATTTGATCTATAAGGAAGAAGTTTTGCATTTGAAGGCATTATATCATCTGTGGTGATATTATCCCCTACTTTTGTTAAAACTTTTCCTTGAACCTCCGGACTTAAGGGCTTACCTAATGGAAACGGCTTTATGTTAGGTCCTCTTATTATTTCGACCTCTTCGTAATCATTAACCGGCGTTAAAATTATATTATCATTAACTAAAAATGTTTTAGGCATTTTAATTTCACTATAATCTTCTAATCCGAATTCTCTTGGGTCAGTAAAATAACCGGTAATTGCTGATGCCGCAGCAACTTCGGGACTTACTAAATAAATTTTTGCCGAGAGCGTACCTGATCTCCCTTCAAAATTCCGATTAAAAGTTCTTAAAGACACGCTATTTGTTGGCGGAGATTGTCCCATGCCAATACAGGGACCACAGGCACATTCAAGAATTCTTGCTCCTGATATAATTAACGTTGCCAAAACTCCATTTTGAGCAAGCATAGATAAAACCTGTTTTGATCCCGGCGCTATGGCTAAAGAAATATGTTCTGCTATGGTTTTACCTTCGAGAATTTTTGCTACCCTTACCAAATCACTATAAGAGGAATTTGTACAGCTGCCTATAACTACCTGATTAACCTTAAGCCCATTCAAGGAGGATACAGGCACTACCTTATCCGGGCTATGAGGACAGGCTGCCAGAGGTTCTAATTGGGCAAGATTTATCTCTATCTCTTCATCGTAAATTGCCCTATCATCAGCTTTTATTTCGAAAAAATCCTTTTCTCTTTTTTGAGCTTTTAAAAAATTAAAGGTAATTTCATCACTCGGAAATATAGAAGTCGTTGCTCCTAATTCAGCCCCCATATTAGTGATGGTTGCTCTTTGAGGAATAGATAAGCTCTTTACACCCTCTCCAATATACTCAAATATCTTGCCAACTCCACCCTTAACGGTCACTCTTTTTAAAAGTTCAAGTATAATATCTTTTGCCGAAACCCACGGATTTAACTCCCCTATAAGATTAACTTTTACTATCCTGGGCATTGTAATGTCATATTCTCCCCTTGCCATAGCCACAGCTACATCCATCCCTCCTGCCCCTATAGCCAGCATTCCCATACCACCAGCAGTGGGGGTGTGACTGTCAGAGCCTAAAAGCGTCTGTCCTGGAATTGCAAACCTTTCTAAATGAACCTGATGACATATGCCATTACCTGGTTTTGAATAATATATCCCATACTTCTTCGCCACTGTCTGGATATAAAGATGGTCATCAGCATTTTCAGGCCCGGTTTGGAGAGTATTATGATCAATATATGCTACAGACTTTTTTGTCTTTACCCTGTCAACTCCTAATGCTTCAAATTCAAGATAGGCCATCGTTCCGGTAGCATCCTGAGTAAGTGTCTGATCAATACCCATTATTATTTCTTCTCCTGAAATCATCTTTCCGCTTACCAAATGCTCACTTACTATCTTTTGTACAACGGTTAATTGCAACTTAAAAACCTCCTTTACCCTGTTCTCTTCCTTCAATGGAGAAAGTTATTAAAGATTCCAGTTCTTCATCACTAAAACTAGTTACCCTACCTTTTGCATATTCTTTGTCAATATCTTCCTTTAACTTTAAAACCATCGGATCTCTTTTGTTTATTCTTCTTTCCCCTTCTAATTTAAAATATTTATTCATCCAAAAAGCAATCCCAGCCAGCCCTGAATACGAATCAACTGTTACTAACACAGGTCTATTCAATATCCTTTCTGTATCAAATATATTATAAATTTCTTCATCCTTTAATATTCCATCCGCATGAATTCCTGCTCTGGTTTTATTAAAAGCATCCCCTACAAAAGGAGTTCGAGACGGTATTTGATATTTAATTTCCCTCTCGAAGTAATTAGCTATCTCAGTTATGACTTCCAATTTCATATTTTTTGTCGTCCCTCTAAGTTGAGCATATTCAATAACCATTGCTTCCAGAGGGCAATTCCCCGTTCTTTCACCTATTCCTAAAATAGAGGTATTCACAGCTGAGGCACCATAAAGCCAGGCTGTAGTGGAATTGGTTACAACTTTATAAAAATCATTATGACCATGCCACTCGATCCATTCTGAAGGCACCTCAGCATAATGTCTAAGTCCATATATAATACCTTGTACACATCGCGGTAAAGCTGCTCCCGGGTAAGAAACGCCTAAACCTAAAGTATCACAAGCCCTTATCTTGATAGGCATTTTCGTTTGTCTGGAAAGTTTCATAAGTTCATTCGCAAACGGAACAACAAAACCATAAAAATCTGCCCTGGTAATATCTTCAAAATGACACCTGGGAATTACCCCATTCTCCAGGGCTAATTTCACAATAGAAATATACATTTCTATTGCCTGTTTCCGACTAAGGTTAAGCTTTTTAAATATATGATAATCAGAACAAGGGACTAATATCCCTGTCTCTTTTATGCCCATCTTACTAACTAACTTAAAATCCTCTTCCTTAGCCCTTATCCAGGTTGTCACTTCGGGATACAGGTATCCTTTACTCAGACATTTTTCTACGGCCTTCCTATCTCTACTGGAATAGATAAAAAATTCTGTCTGTCTTATTACCCCAGATTCATTATCAAGTTCATGAAGAAAATCGAAAATTCTCAGTATCTGATCCACCGTATAAGGAGACCGAGACTGCTGCCCATCCCTAAAGGTTGTATCAGTAATCCAGATTTCATCAGGAACAACCATAGGAACATGTCTATGATTGAAAGTCACCTTAGGAATTTCTTTATAGGGCATTATCTCCCGGAAAAGATTTGGTTCTGCTACATCCTGAAGACTATATTTATATACAGCCTGTTCTATAAGATTGGTACGCTTACTAAACTCTACTGTCGTCATCTGCTTATCCTCCTTTAACCTGATTAGACTTTACTTAATAAATAGATTAAACTAAAAAATTTAAGGCCAGATTCCTCGTGCTTTCATTGCTTCCGCTACCTGTGATACAGCGTATATGTATGCTGCAGTCCGATTATCTATTTTCTCCCTCTGAGCAAGCTTTAATACTTCATTAAATGCCTTTACCATTAGCTTTTTTAATCTTCTATTTACCCTTTCTTCATCCCAGAAATAACCATAAAGACCTTGTATCCATTCAAAGTAAGATACAGTAACACCACCAGCATTGGCTAAAATATCGGGGATTATAAAAACTCCTCTCTGATATAATATTTCATCTGCTTCCGGAGTGGTAGGTCCATTTGCGGCTTCAGCTATTATTTTAGCTTTTATATTATTCGCGTTTTTCTCAGTTATTACTCCTTCTAAAGCTGCCGGCACTAAAACATCACATTCTATTTCTAATAAATCTTTATTGGAAATGAATTCTGCTTTCGGAAAACTTTTAACCGTGCTTGTCTTAGTTTTATAATCTAATATTTCTGATGGATCAATCCCTTGAGGATTATAGGCTCCACCTTTAGAATCACTAACCCCGATAATTTTATATCCCTGTTCATGAAGTAATTTAGCAGTGATTGAACCGGCATTCCCATACCCTTGAATTACTACTGTGGCATCTAAGGGATTAATATTTAGCATTTTTGCAGCTATTTCTACCGTATAAGATAAACCACGAGCAGTAGCTTCGTTTCTACCCTCTGAACCCCATAATTCTAAAGGCTTCCCGGTTATAGTGGAAAAACTTGCCTCTCCAGTAAGTTTATTATATGTATCTATATACCAACCCATAATCTTGGGGGTAGTATAAATATCGGGTGCAGGAATATCTTTTTTAGGGCCGATAACAGATGAAATCTCATAGATATATCTTCGGGACATTCTTTCTAATTCCCCATCTGACATTTCTTTTGGATTACAAATTACTCCTCCCTTGGCTCCACCATAAGGAATTCCCGCAACAGCACACTTCCAGGTCATCCAGGCAGAAAGAGCTTTCACTTCATCCAAACTAACATCAGGATGATATCTTACTCCACCTTTTGCGGGTCCTCGAGCAGTATTATATTGTGATCTAAAACCGGTAAATACTTTCACCGCTCCATTATCCATTTTTACCGGAATAGAGACCATTAAAACTCTCTCTGGTTCTTTGAGTTGGATCAAAATATTAGGATCTAAATTCATTATAGAAGCAGCTTTTTCTAACTGCAGCTGAGCTACTTCAAAAGCATCTATTTTATTAACATCTTTTTCTAACTGTATTTGTAACATTTCAAAAGTATCTATTTGACTTCTCATTGATATTTTCCCTCCTAAATTAATTTTTTTAATTACCATAAACTAATCCCTCCTCCTGTTTTCTCTTGGTTACTTCAATACGAAGGTCTACTTATAAAAAAAAGAAGCCCCTTTAAGACAAACATTGTCAAAAAAGGACTTCTTTGGCCTTGTGGAAATAATTAGGCTTCTTTGCCGCTTATTCTACTCCCTTGTAGAAACTTAAAATATCTAATTATCTTTTATCTTTCTATTATATTAATAAAAAAACAATTAAGAGCCGTACTCCCCCAATATTCAATAATTTATAATAGTTTAATTTATATTATGTTTAGGATATGTTCATTCATTTTATTTGCCGAATTTCATAAGAAAGTATTATGGCTTCAGCAATCTCCTTCATAGAGATTCGCTTATCCATGCTAGATTTTCTAATTAAAGAAAAGGCTTCACTTTCATTTATGTTCCTTTCTTCCATTAATATTCCTTTTGCTCTCTCTGTTTTTTTTCTGGTATCTAATTCTTCTTGAATTATTTTAGTCTTAACTATTAATTCAGTTTTTTCAATAGCGACTGCTGCCTGATTGGCAATGGTACTTAAAAGAGAAATCTCGGCTACGGTAAATTCATAAGGCTTATTTGTATAAACATTAAGTACGCCAATAACTTTGTCTTTTACCATCATAGGGATGCTTGCCATAGACACCAAACCTTCCTTCATTGCAAGTGTTTTTTCTTTGTACTGTTCTTCTTTAAGTACATCAAAAATTATCTTTGGTTTTTTTTCTCTAGCTACCAATCCTACTATACCTTCATTTAATTTTATGGTTTTTTTATTCAGATATTCCTGATGCATCGATTGAGTAGCTTTAATATTAAATTCTTGTTTTTTTTCATCTATTAACCACACATTGCAAATCTTTGCCTTCATTACATTTGCAGTTAAGGTTACGATCAGTTTTAATATATCCTCAAGGTAAAGGTCAGAAGTTATCGCTCTACTTATTTTGTTTAATGTTTTTAAATAATCTTCATAATCTAAATTATTCATCATTCTCCATGGTATCCATTAAGATAAATATTTTTCTTAATTTTTTATTTAATTAAAGCATTAAACACTTTTACTTATAAAAAAAGCCTGAAAAATAGGTAGTGGCAGTATTGACAGAACCTATCTCTCAGGCTTTTATCCTAAAAGTGTAGCATCAGATTAGATACCTTGTGCCGCTTGGTCCAGACTCTAATAATTAATTAGACGGAACCCTAGGCACACTTCTGTAGACATATTTTATTTTTCAAAATTTTATCATCATTTATAAACTTTGTCAAATTTTTATCTAACAATTTTCTTATTCTTTCTAAATGCATCACCAATATTTACACTTACGCTAATGATTCTTGGGATTTGATGAATTTTTTTCTTCTCCCATTAAATATTACATTTACTACATATATGATCGTTGGAGGAACGATTCTTACCATTAATTTTTAATTTTATCCGACATTGCTTTAATATGTAAGGGAGTAGTACCACAACAACCACCAATTAAATTTAATCCTAATTTAATAAATTTTTCAGTATAATCAGCCATTATTTTTGGAGATGCAGGATATATTACTTTACCTTTAACCAATTCAGGCATCCCCGCATTAGGCTCAACCATTAAATAAGTCTTGCTTACCTTCTTCATTATTTTCAAGACTTTATATAGAACTTCCGGACCGGTCCCACAATTAGCTCCTACCACATCTGCTCCTTCATTTTCAAGAACTATCACTGCTCTTTCCGGGTCAACTCCATATATAGTCTTTAAATTTTTATCAAAGGTCATTGAGGCAATCACCATTAGTTCAGAGTTTTCTTTCACAGCCTTAAGTGCAGTTTTTATTTCTTCAAGATCATAAAAAGTTTCTAAAATGATTAAATCTACACCTGCTTTCTCCAAAATAACTGTCTGTTCTTTATAGTTTTTATAAACCTCACTTACTTTTAAATCTCCGTATGGTTCTAAGATCTTCCCCGTAGGCCCTAGAGAACCGGCGATAAATATTCTTTTTTTCAAACTTCTTTCTTTGTCTATTGCGTCTTTAGCTATATTTACTGCTATTTCATTTATTTTTAGAATATTGGTTTCTCTACCAAAACCACTTAATTTAATTCTATTAGCGCCAAAAGTATTGGTCAGTATTATATCCGCACCAGCCCTTATATACTCCTGATGAATTTTTTGCACTACTTGGGAATGGGATATATTCCATTCTTCAGAGCATTCTCCCGACTTAAGACCATTCAATTGAAGCATAGTTCCCATCGCTCCATCGAGTAATAGAGTTCTTTTATTTAATTGTTCTTTTATTTCTTCTTTCATATTCATATTTGCTTTCAAATGAAATACTTTCCCTTTTGAGGTAGAAGGGCGTATGCAATACGCCCCTACTTTTTCCTTTTTCTTTACTATACGCTCTACGCTAACCGCTCTACCTACCTATTTTCTTCTTTACTATATACTATATACTATATACTGTCTATAGTTTATGGATAAAGATACCGCTTCGAAGTTTTGGTTCAAACCAGGTAGATTTGGGAGGCATTAGTTTTTCTGCATCGGCTACTTTAATTAATTCTTCTATAGAAGTGGGGTACAAAGAAAAGGCTACTTTCATCCCTGCCTTTATTCTTTTCTCTAATTCCTCCAAACCCCGGATTCCTCCTACAAATTCTATTCTCTGGTCTGTTCGGGGGTCTTCTATCCCCAAAATAGGGGTGAGCAGATTATTTTGCAATATCGATACATCAAGACTGTCTATTGTATCCTTTTCATCAAAAGTCCATGATTTAGCTGTTAGTTTGTACCAGCAGTTATTTAAATACATGCCAAAGGTATGTCTTGCTTCCGGTCGGTAGGGGCCTTCCCCGCTATATTCTTCTATGGTAAATTTTTCAGATATTTTCCGGATAAATTCTTCTTCAGAATTTCCTGCTAAATCAGCGACTACCCGATTGTAGTCCATAATATAGAGTTCATCATGAGGGAAAAGGACAGACAGAAAGTAATTAAACTCTTCCTTCCCGGTATAATTTTTCAGTTGTTCTCTTCTCTTAATCCCTACTTTAGTCGCTGCTGCTGCCCGATGGTGACCATCGGCAATATAAAGATAATCAATCTCGGCAAAAGATTCTATTAACTGCTGAATGATTGTTTTATCATCAATTACCCAACAAGTATGAGTAATGCCATCCTCTGAAGTAAAGTTATATACTGGTTTTCCTTCTTTAGTCCATCTATCTATAATTTGCTTTATTCCATCTTTTGCTCTATAGGTAAGAAAAACGGGCTCGGTATTAGCATTGGTAAAATCAATGTGGTTTGTGCGGTCCTTTTCTTTATCTTCCCGGGTATTTTCATGTTTCTTAATCTTTCCTTTAAGATAATCATCTATGGAAACACAGACCACCAATCCGGTCTGAGCTCTTCCCTTCATTAACTGTCTATAGATATAGATCCTCTCCTGCTTATCCTGTAAATACACTTTTTTTTCAATCAACCTATCGAGATTTTCGCTGGCTTTTTCATACACTCTCTGGTCATAATGGTCTATGGAAGAGTCTAAATCTATTTCTGCTTTATTCACGTGAAGAAAAGAATAAGGATTGCCTTTTACCAATTGACGGGCTTCTTCGCTATTTAGAACATCATAGGGCAATGACGCTACTTTGGCTACTAACTCTGGTTTAGGTCTAAAAGCTTTAAATGGTTTGATTACTGGCATTATTATCCTCCAATTATTTTTTATAGATTGTCTTTTATAATAGAAACAATCTCCTGTCCAATCCTTTTCTGGGCTTCTTTGGTAGAGGCCCCGATATGGGGAGTTACCGAAACTCTTTCGTGATTTACCAATTCCATATTCTTAGTTGGCTCTTCAAGAAATACATCAATCCCTGCTCCGGCAAGTTTTCCGGAATTCAAAGCCTCTAGTAAAGCAGCCTCATCTACCACACTACCCCGGGAACAATTAATAAGATATGCCCCGTCTTTCATTTTAGTAAATTCTGGTTTACCGATCATAGGAGATTCATCTTCATCTCCCGGCACATGTAAAGAGATAAAATCAGAATCAGTTAAAAGTTCATCCAGAGAAACAAAAGAATATTCAGGACAATCTTTGGCTGGGCCTAAAATGTCATTATAGATAACCTTCATCTCTAATGCCTTAGCCTTTTTAGCTAATTCGTGACCAATTTTGCCAAATCCTATAAGTCCTAAAGTTTTACCGGAGAGTTCTATCCCGGTATATTTATTTTTGATCCATCTACCTTCTCTCATGGTAACATTGGCAATTCCAATAAATCGAGCCAGAGAGAACATATGCCCCAAGGCTAATTCAGCCACCGACAAACTGCTCGCTTTGGGAGTATTTCTAACCTTTATCCCATTCGATTCCGCATATACCACATCTATATTATCCACGCCAACTCCACCCCGAATAATCAGCTTTAAGTTTCCGGTCTCAAGGGCAGAATCTATTATACCTTTCCTAACTTTAGTTGCAGAACGTACGATAACTACATTAAAGCCTTTCAGCTGTTCTTTTAATTCTTCGGGTTCGAAAAATTGCTCGGTTACTTCATGACCCAAATTCTTTAAAGCTTGAATAGCCCCTTTATCCATCCCATCAGTTACTAATATCTTTGACATTTTTATTACCTCTTATAATCCTAAAATTTCATCAATTATTGAAAGAAGTTCTTTGATTTCGGAAAGTGTCGCTTCGGCCATATGAGCTATTCTAAAGGTTTGATCTTTTAATTTCCCATACCCGTTAGAAATCATATATCCTCTTTCTCCTAAAGCCTTGTTTAAGTCACCTACACTAATCTCTCGGGTATTTTTTACACAGGTCACTGTGTCAGAGGCAAATTCTTCTTGAGCTAAGAGAGCAAATTTTTCTTTAGCCCAGGTCCTTACGTAATTAGCCATTTCTGTATGGCGGGCAAAACGGTTATCTAATCCTTCTTTCAATATTTTATCTAATTGATGATCAAGGGCAAACATATGAGATAGAGAAGGCGTAGAAGGATATTGATAGTCTTTCTTTTTAATATACTCATAGATCTGTAAAAGATCAAAGTAAGTCCCTCTAAATTTAACTTTTCTGGCGGCCTCCAAGGCTTTTTCTGAAATAGAACAAAGAGACAGTCCGGGAGGTAAACCCAAACATTTTTGACTGGAAGTGATACATATATCGATTCCCCACTTATCCACTTCTATCTTGAC
>JADBKX010000158.1 GCA_014894735.1 Candidatus Sediminicultor sextus
GATTTCTCCTTTGGAACAATCTTCCCATCCTGGAGATGGATTATCCTTTGAGTAGCCTGAGCTAATTCCAAATCATGAGTAGCAATAACTATGGCCAGTCCTTTTTCGCTTAAACTCTTAAAAAGCTCTAAAATTTGCCCTCTAACTTCTGTCTCTAATTTACCAGTAGGTTCATCGGCAACAAGTATCTTAGGATCATTAACCAAAGCTCGTGCAATACCTGTCCGTTGTTTGTCTCCACCGGATAAGTATTTTATCTGAATTCTCTCTTTCCCTATAAGTCCTACTTCTTTCAACAACACTGATAATTTTTTCTCATTGATACTCTTCTTGGCAAAAATTAAAGGTAGTTCTATATTTTCTCTAACCGTTAAGGTTGGAATTAAGTAAAACCTTTGGAAGACAAAACCAACATTTTCCCTTCTGATCTTTATTAAATCATTCTCTTCAAAAGAAGTAACATCAGTATTGCCAATCTTTAAACTCCCTGTAGTAACTTTATCAAGACAACTAATGAGGTTCATTAAAGTGGTTTTCCCTGAACCAGATGGGCCAACAATGGAAACAATTTCCCTCTCCATAATTTTAAAATCCACCCCATCAAGAGCTCTAACAATTTCTGAACCACGCTGGTAATATTTTTTTAAACTTTTCGCTTCCAAAATGACTTTAGCTTCCATCTTATTTTACCAACCTTTCATCCTGTTCTATTTTTCCATCCTTTAAGTGAATAATCCGATCAGTTGAATGACCTAATCTAAGGTTATGGGTAGCGACTACAATAGTTAAGCCTTCTTCCCTATTGAGCTCTCGGAAAAGATCAAAAAGTCCTTGGGCATTCTTAGTATCCAGATTACCGGTAGGTTCATCAGCAAGAAGAATCTCAGGATTATTAACTAAAGCTCTGGCTACAGCTACCCGCTGTAATTCTCCTCCACTTAATTCATTAGGAAAATGAGTTAACCTATGATCTAATCCTACTCTTTTCAAAAGTGTTTCTGGGTTAATATTATTTTTAAATTTTTTTGCAAAAATTAAGGGTAGCTGAACATTTTCTAATGCATTTAAAGAGGAAATTAAGAAAAACTCCTCAAATACAAATCCAATTTTATCGACTCGGATACGGCTAAGCTTTCCTTCATTAAGTTCTATAGGGTTATACCCTAAGATATCTAATCTACCAGAAGTGGGTTTATCTAAACATCCAACTAAATTTAAAAAGGTAGTCTTCCCTGCCCCCGATGGTCCCATTATGGTAACAAATTCGCCTTTTTTAATCTCTATATCTATCTCTTTTAAAGCAATTATTTTTTCAAATTCAGAGGAATATGTCTTTTTTAATTTATTAGCTCTTATGGCGAAATCTTTCATTATTCTCCGCTCCTTATTACTTCAATGGGTCTCATTGAAGCAGCCCTAAACGCCGGATACAATCCGGAAATTATTCCAATAATTATTACTCCCAAGAAAGAAAATAGTAAAAGTTCTGGAGTAATCAAGAGTAATTTGCCTCCCGGTGCATAAGGCATTACTTTTCTTACTAAAAGTTCAGTAAAATTTCCACCCAAAATAGCCACAATCGAACCAAAAAAGCCACCTAAAGTACAAATAATGAGTGTTTCAATCCAAATTAATTTAAATATATCTAATTTTGAAGCACCTATTGCCTTCATAATACCTATTTCTTGTGTCCGTTCAAAGACGCTCATTAATATGGTATTAATAACCCCAATAATAGCTACAAATATGGCAATAAAGGCCACAGACATAATTAAAATTTTAGCCGAACTTACTAGATTTAGAATTGTCCCTTTAACTTGACTCATACTGATTACTTGAATACTAGCGATAGGATAAAGCCTTTCTTCGAATGCTGAAAGTCTATCTATTTGTTTTAGTTTAATACCTATACTAGTTAACTTACCTTCTATTTCAAATATTCGTTGAGCAGTTTTTAAAGGCAAAAAGAAATCTCCATCTTCTAAGGAAGCAGTCTTCTCAAAAATCCCCACAATGACTAAATTTGTATCTTCCCCAGGAATTGATATTTTATCACCGACTGTTTTTTGTAATTTTTTTTGTATTGATTCTGCTTTATCATATCCCAAAATCACTTCATTGGCATCATCACTGGAGAACCACTCTCCAGATTTTAACTGAACATTAGGCTTAAGTTCCATATAACTTCTTTCAATCCCTGAATAACTATCAAAACCCCCCTTACCATCGCTTTTTTCTGGGTCATAAACTACCTGGGTGAGTAATGGTGTAATCTTATCAATATCAGGATCGCTGATTATTTGTTTATAGATATCCTCATCAATAAATTTAAGACCTGCTTCTCCACTAAGTACCCTAGTTGCTGCCTCATAGGGGCAACCTTTGGCAGTTACAAGAACTTGATATCCCATCTTATCGATATCGGAGGTTAATGCCTCTTGATACCCGGCATTAAAACCTAAAAGACAGACTAAAACTGCTACTGCTACTGCTACTCCACCAATAGTTAAAAAAGAGCGAAATTTTCTCCTTTTTAAATTCTTATAAGCAAGAATAAAGAATTTCATTAAAATTCAACTCCTTTTCCAATAATACTTACTCCCCCATTTTTATTCGTTGGCACACCTTCCACCACTACTTTTTTCCCTACCTTGGGAGGGATACTAAGTCCTGAGGGATTAATATCTACATAAATTATACCGGTCTCGTCTTCTAAAAAGAACCAACATCCTGAGGGGCATTCTCGGACAATCTTCCCCTCCAATCTGACTGTTTGATCAAGGTATTTATCTGAATTAGCAAGAATGTCTTTTACGCTAGTAATTCATTTTTCGGTAATATCAACACCATATTTCTCGCTG
>JADBKX010000120.1 GCA_014894735.1 Candidatus Sediminicultor sextus
ATTTAATCGATAGCAGCAACAAATGACCTTCTATTCCAAGTCCAAAATTCTTTAACCAATATTTAGTCTTTCGTAACTGTAAAGTGTAAACACTACTCGAAATTGGTACATATAAGCCAATGATAATGATTAAGCGATTTATTTCAAATAAGCATTTAATACGTATTGGAGAACCATTCGATGGGTATTAAAAAAGGAAGCATTGATAGCAATACAATGACGCATAATATTAACCCATTTTCCTCGATTCTTGTAGTAAATTGGAATGACTACATTTTGCAATTTATCATATAAAGAAGCCGCATCTTCCTGATCACTACTTTCGATATCGGGTGCTGACCCAATGGACCACCCGGTAAATCCTTCAATACAACCTTCAATCCACCATCCATCTAAAATACTCAAACTGGGTATACCATTATGAGCTGCTTTCATTCCTGAAGTACCCGATGCCTCTTGGGGTTTCTTGGGGGTATTAAGCCATAGATCCACCCCCGAAACCATTCGCTTGGCTAAATTTATATTGTAATTTTCCAGATAAATGACCTCAATTTCTCCTCGAAGTTGCTGGGAGATCTGAACAATCTTTCGAATTAATTCCTTCCCCGACCAATCTTTAGGATGGGCTTTACCAGAGAAGACCAGCTGGATTTTTCCATACTTTCTGGAAATATCTACCAGCCTATTGATATCATAAAAGATTAAATCTGCCCGTTTATAGGCTGTCGCTCTCCTGGCAAAACCAATAGTCAAAACTTCTGGATCTAATTGGACCCCTGTTTCTTGAAAAATACTATCAATCAGTATATTTTTCGCTTCCTGATGGGTTTGCCATATTTCCTCATCCGGTATACTCAAGGCATAACGCAAACTAAAGGAATCATTTTTCCATCCTGGAATATAGCGATCATAGAGTTTTTGAAAATGAGGACATACCCAGGTTGCCGAATGAACCCCATTGGTAATTGAATCAATATGGTATCCGGGAAACATCTCCTGGGAAACAGCCCCGTGTCTTTTAGCTACACCATTTATATAATGACTCAGGTTAAGGGCCAGAGCAGTCATATTCAAGCGTTCCTCCCCACCGAGTTCTTTTAGTATGGGATCAGGGATAGGTATTCCTAAAACTTTCCCCACCAGTTCATAAGAAAATTGGTCCATTCCTGCCGGTACCGGGGTATGGGTGGTAAAGATACATAATTTTTTGACCTCTTCGATAGTCCTGTTACTCCATTTTTCCTCCTGATGGTTACAATGATTGAGTAGTTCCAAAGTCAGTAAACTGGCGTGTCCTTCATTCATATGATATTTAGAGATACTGTTAAATCCCAGCTCTCTAAGCATTCTCACACCGCCAATCCCCAATACAATTTCCTGGGCTAGCCGGTATCTTTTATCACCGCCGTATAAGAAATCAGAAAGACTCCGGTCATAAACATTATTTTCCGGTAAATCAGTATCCAAAAAAAAGACAGGGACACAGTGACTATCCAAACCTTCTATACAAAAATTCCAAGCTTGAACCCATACTTTTCTCCCCTCAATTTCGATTAAAATCTTATTGGGTAACAATTGCATATAATCTTGAGGATTCCATTCTTCAGGTAATTCCTGCTGAATCCCTTCTTTCCCAATTTTTTGATGCAGATATCCCTTTTTATAAAGCAGGGTGACCCCAAGCAGGGGAACTCCTAAGTCCGCAGAAGAGCGGAGCATATCACCGGCTAAAATTCCCAATCCACCACTGTAAGTAGGAATTCTGGCATCAACACAGATCTCCATGGAAAAATAGGCAATTTTTCTATCCTTTTTCATACTTTCAAGTGGTTGAAAAACTATTCCTTCCTTAGCTTCCATAAGTACTCCTTTCAAAATTTAAAGATTATTGATAATCTTATTAGACTATATAATATTGCAGTTTTTATCTAAATATTTATACGCATAAAACAGGAATGTCTCGACTTATTCTTTTCTTTTTTTTCGATAATTCATTTAAAAAATTAATAATTTTGCCGTTCTTTAGCGCTGAAAAATAAAAAAAGCAATTCATTCCCTTGATATGTGGTGTGTGAAATGGTATCATACAGTTAAAAGATTTGCAAATTCATCATGAAAATTAGATGGATTAAAAAAATAGGAGGTTAGAAAAGAAATGGTAAAAAAACACAAGAATATCGATATCGGTCAAGAGGCTCCATCAACAGAGCATAATTTTTATTTAAACAACGGAAAAAAGCTAAAAAATATCGCTGAATTAATGGAAAGTTTAAAAGATATGGACCAGGATTTATTTTCTTTTCATGTAAATGAGCAGAATAATGATTTTGCCAGCTGGATTCGCGATGTATTCGGAGAAAAAGAGTTAGCTCGCCGAATAAGGGATGCCCGTCATCCGGCTAATATGTTAAAATCAATAGAAAAATATATCCAAAGATAAAATAGAAAGGATTTTTCATATTCATTACCTTGATAAAAATGAAAAAAACAGGGTGGTCATTGAGCATGTCCAACCTGAAATCGATGGTGGTTATTTCCCCATCAAAAGAATTATCGGAGAAAAAGTAAAGGTCACAGCGGATATCTTTGCCGACGGCCATGACCAAATCAGAGCCGCCCTTCTGTTTCGAAAACAAGGGAAAGAAAAATGGCAATTTTCTCCGATGAGTTTTGTAGGAAATGACCGGTGGTCTGGAGAATTCACAGTTGAAGAAATCGGAATCTACGAGTATACCATCGAAGGATGGGTCGATCATTTAATGACCTGGCTGAAAGATATCCAAAAAAGATTTCAGGCGCAGGAAAAAATTAAAGTTGACATCTTAAGCGGTATTCCTCTCCTGGAAAGATTAACCCAACAAATAACCTTAAAGGGAGAAAAATATATTAGCCAGCTGATTAGCAGATTAAAGGAAGAAGAGCATCCCGAAAAATTAATGGCTATTCTCCAAGACAAACTACTGATAGTTATTATCGAAGAAAATCCTTTAAAAAATCATAAAACCCGCTATCCCAAGGAATTAAAGGTGATAGTCGATCGAAAAAAAGCTTTATTCAGCGCCTGGTATGAGCTGTTTCCCCGTTCCTGTTCACCAGAAATAAACCAGCAGGGCACTTTTTTGGATTGTGAAAAGATCCTGCCTGATATTGCTAATCTGGGTTTTGACATTCTGTATTTCCCCCCGATTCATCCCATTGGAATGACTCACCGCAAGGGGAAGAATAATGCCATAACTACCCAAAAAGGAGACCCGGGGAGTCCCTGGGCAATCGGGGATGAAACAGGCGGCCATATGGCTATTCATCCCCAACTGGGAAGCCTAAATGATTTACATCGATTGATCAAAAAAGCAAAAGAATATGGTATTGAAATAGCCCTGGATCTGGCTTTTCAATGTTCCCGGGATCATCCTTATATTAAAACCCATCCAGAATGGTTTAGATGGCGGGCTGACGGAACCATCCAGTATGCCGAAAATCCGCCGAAAAAATATGAGGATATCGTTCCCTTTGATTTTGAAACAGGTCACTGGCAAGAATTATGGCAAGAACTCAAGAAAATTACCCTTTACTGGGTAGAACAAGGGATTAAAATCTTTCGCGTTGATAATCCTCATACTAAACCTTTTCTATTTTGGGAGTGGTTGATTGGCCAGGTTAAAGAAAAATATCCGGAAGTTATCTTTCTGTCAGAATCCTTTACCAGGCCCAAAGTGATGTATCGTCTGGCCAAAATCGGTTTTACCCAATCTTATAATTATTTCACCTGGAGAAATACCAAATATGAATTAACGGAATACCTGAATGAGCTGACCAATACCGGGGTTAGAGAATATTTTCGGCCCAATTTTTGGCCCAACACCCCGGATATCCTGTCTGAATACCTACAATTAGGAGGCCAGTCGGCTTTTTTCATTCGGTTCATTTTAGCTGCCACCCTATCTTCCAATTACGGAATTTATGGACCTCCCTATGAACGGTTTATCAATCAGGCTGTTTCCGGAAAAGAAGAATATCTAAATTCGGAGAAATATGAAATAAAACAATGGGAAAATAAAGATATTAAAGAGAGCACTCGTGATTTTATTTCCCGAATCAATCAAATCAGACGGGAAAATCCTGCCTTGCAAATGACCAATAATCTCAAATTTTATCATGTTGATAATGATAATTTGCTTTATTTTGGTAAATTTAGCGAAGATCTTTCTGATATTATTTTAATTGTTATTAACCTGGATCCTCATTACATCCAGTCCGGATGGGTTCAGGTACCGCTATCCGAAATGGGTATAAAACCTGATCAGCCCTTCCTGGCTCAGGACCTGTTGGGGGGCGATCAATATATCTGGCAAGGTGAATACAATTACGTGGAATTAAATCCGAATATCCTCCCTGCTCATATCCTTAAAATCAAAAAAAAACTTAAGAAAGAAACTGACTTTGATTATTTCATATAAGGAGGTCTCATGACTACCCAAGAGACTTATCTGGAAACCCCTTTATGGTACAAAGATGCCATTATCTATGAACTTCACGTAAAAACATTTTATGATAAAAATGAAGACGGAATCGGCGATTTTCAGGGATTAACCGAAAAATTAGATTACCTGGACCGTCTGGGAATTAACACCATCTGGCTGCTTCCTTTTTTCCCATCTCCCTTAAAGGATGATGGATATGATATTGCTGACTATTTCAATATCCATCCCAATTACGGTAATTTACGCCATTTCAAGTATTTTTTAAAAGAAGCTCATCGACGGGAAATGAAAGTGGTTATAGAATTGGTCTTAAACCATACCTCTGACCAGCATATCTGGTTTCAAAGGGCAAGAAAGGGAGGCCCTAATTCAAGATGGGGAAAGTTTTATATCTGGAGTGAAACCCCGGATAAATACCAGGAGGCCCGAATTATTTTTAAAGATTTCGAATCATCCAACTGGACCAGAGACCCGATATCTGGCTATTATTACTGGCATCGTTTCTATTCTCATCAGCCCGATTTAAATTATGATAATCCGGAGGTCCAGAAAGCCATGTTGAAAGTGATTGATTTCTGGATGAAAATGGGGGTTGACGGAATCCGTCTGGATGCGGTTCCCTATTTATTTGAAAGAGAAGGAACCAATTGTGAAAACCTGCCGGAATCACTGGATTTTTTAAAAAAAATACGTTCCTATATGGACAAGCATTACCAAAACAGGATGATACTGGCAGAAGCGAATCAATGGCCGGAAGATGCTATCCAATATTTCGGTCAAGGAGACGCCTGCCATATGGCTTTTCACTTCCCGCTAATGCCCCGCATGTTTATGGCTCTAAAAATGGAGGATCGATTTCCCATCATTGATATTTTAGAACAAACCCCATCGATTCCGGAAAATTGTCAATGGGCTCTTTTTTTAAGAAACCACGATGAATTGACCCTGGAAATGGTCACTGATGAGGAAAGAGATTATATGTATCGAGTGTACGCCCGGGATACTACCGCCCGAATTAATTTGGGTATTCGCCGACGACTGGCTCCCTTGTTGGATAATCACCGAAGAAAAATGGAAATTATGAATATACTCCTTTTTTCTCTACCGGGGACCCCGACCATCTATTATGGTGACGAAATTGCCATGGGAGATAATCACTTCCTGGGAGACCGGGATGGGGTGAGAACCCCGATGCAATGGAGCACAGACCGTAATGCCGGTTTTTCTCGAGCTAACACCCAGAAACTATATCTCCCGGTCATCATCGATCCGGAGTACCATTATGAAACCGTGAACGTGGAAAACCAGGAGAGAAATCATACATCATTTCTTTGGTGGATGAAAAGAGTGATCGATATGCGAAAAAAATATAAAGCCTTCGGTAGAGGGGAAATTGAATTTCTTCATCCGGAAAATTACAAGATTCTGGCTTTTATTCGTCGATATCAAGATGAAATTATCCTGGTAGTGGTCAATCTATCCCGGTTTTCCCAGGTGGCTGAATTGGATTTAGCCCAATATGCCGGATATCATCCGGTAGAAATTTTCAGTAAAAATCAGTTTCCGATCATTAGGGAAACGCCCTATATCTTAACCATGGGATTTCATGACTATTTCTGGTTTTCCCTCCAAAAAGAAGATGATCCGGGAATGACCCAAAAAAGGGAACAAATCCCGGTCTTAAGTACCCAAACCAATTGGCTAAACCTTTTTGAAGGCAAAACAGCCCAACTGTTGGAAAGTACGATTATTCCCTCTTTCTTAAAAGAACAGCGCTGGTTTGGCAAAAAATCACAAAGAATAAGAAAAGTTAATATCACAGAAAAAATACCGTTAAGAAATACGAATAGTACTTCTTTGTTGGTTTTTCTAAAAGTTAGCTATGATGAAGGATTGGAAGAATATTACCTCCTCCCTCTTTCTTTTCTGGAAAAGGAAAAAGCGGAATATTTTCAGCGTGAAATGCCGCAATCCGTTTTATTTAAAGTTCATTCTGATAACCAGGATGGCATTGTCTGTGATGCAGTCCATGATACTGCATTTCATCAAACCTTGTTCCAACTTATTGCCAAACGACGAATGATTAGCGGTAAGCAAGGAACAATTCGAGCCTATCCTGGTAAATATTTCCGAAAATTAAGAAGAAAGGCATTGACCTTTGAAAATTCCAGATTAATGGGTGCTGAACAGAGTAATTCCTCAATTATTTATGAAAAGGATGCCGTTCTTAAATTATTCCGCAAACTGGACGAAGGGGTTAATCCTGATTTAGAGGTGGGGAAATATTTAACCGAAGAAACCAATTTTGCCAATATTCCTGCCTTCTGCGGGGCAATCGAGTTTCAACAAAATGACCACTCAATGATTACCCTGGGTATCTTATATCCATTTATCCAAAGTGTAGGAAATGCCTGGACCTATTCACAAGATGCCCTGGGACGTTACTACGAAAGGGTTCTTTCTAAAATAGGTGAACTGGATAAGATGCCATCTCTTCCGGATTCCCTTTTTGATAAATTAGAGCAAGATATTCCGGAAATCTTTCAGGAGCTAATCGGCACTCCCTATATTGAGATGATCAGCCTTCTGGGTAAAAGAACGGCAGAACTTCACCTGGCATTAGCTCAACCCAGTGAAAATCAGGATTTTAGACCAGAATCCTTTTCTATCCTTTATCAGCGTTCTCTTTACCAATCTATCCAGACTTCAGTTAAAAGAACATTTCAAGATTTAAGAAAAAATGCCAGGCAGCTTCCGGAAGATCTCCAAGATGACCTGACTCAAATATTGACCAGCGAATCCAGAATATTGCAATATTGCAAAATCCTTCTTTCTAGCAAAATAAGAGGGATGAAAACCAGAATCCACGGAGATTATCATCTTGGACAGGTCCTCTATACCGGAAATGATTTCTATATTATCGATTTTGAAGGCGAGCCAGCCCGGCCACTGGGGGAAAGAAGATTAAAACGTTGTCCTTTGAAAGATGTTGCCGGAATGCTCCGTTCTTTTCATTATGCTGCTTTTGCTCCCTTGATACAACAACATATTCCAGGGGATTATAAAATGCTGGAACCATGGGCAAACCTGTGGACCCACTACACCAGTAAAGTATTTTTAAAAGCTTATCTGGAACAAGCTCAAGAGAATTCATTCTTACCCGAAAAAAAGGAACAATTACCTCAATTGCTAAAAGTCTATCTTCTGGAAAAAGGGGTTTATGAAATAGGTTATGAGATGAATCACCGACCCAACTGGCTGCCGATCCCATTTAAAGGCATTTTATATGAATTAGGAGGGATTAATGAAGAAAAATAAATCCCATCAGATGGAATATTTTACCTTATTTAGTAAAGATGACATTTATCTACATCAAGAAGGAACCCATTACCGATTATATGAAAAATTAGGAGCACATCTGATAAAATTCAAAGAGAAAGAGGGCGTGTACTTTGCCATATGGGCTCCCAATGCCCAATCAGTTGCTGTTATCGGAGATTTTAATCAATGGCAATCCAATACTCATTTGTTAAAGCAAATACATTCCGGCAGCGGCATATGGGAAGGCTTTATTTCCGAAATTGAAAAGGGAATGCGTTATAAATTCCACCTAAAATCCCGGCATAGGAGTTACCAGGCTGATAAAGGTGATCCTTTTGCCTTTTACTGGGAAAAACCGCCTCAAACGGCATCAATCATATGGGACTTAGATTATCACTGGCAAGACCAATCCTGGATGAGTCATCGAAAAGAATATATGGGCTTAAACCGGCCTTTTTCGGTCTATGAAGTACATTTAGGTTCCTGGCGACAACAACTTGATTCGACCAATGGTTCTCTGGATTACCGAAAATTAGTTCCTATACTGGCAGATTATGTGAAGCAGGCGGGTTTTACCCATGTTGAACTGCTTCCGATTATGGAACACCCCTTTTATGGTTCCTGGGGTTATCAAACCCTGGGGTATTTTGCCCCGACCAGCCGTTACGGCTCCCCTCAGGATTTCATGTATTTTGTTGAATATCTTCATCAACAGGGAATCGGTGTCATTCTCGATTGGGTCCCTTCCCATTTCCCCGGCGATGAGTACGGACTGGTTTATTTTGACGGTACCCATCTTTACGAACACGCCGACCTACAGAAAGGTTTCCATCCTGACTGGCACAGCTACATCTTTAACTATGGAAGAAATGAGGTTAAAGAATTTTTAATCAGCAGCGCTCTTTTCTGGTTAGAAAAATATCATATTGACGGCCTGCGGGTAGATGCTGTTGCCTCCATGCTTTATTTGGACTATTCCCGAAAAGAGGGTGAATGGATCCCCAATCAATTTGGGGGTAGAGAAAATCTGGAAGCGATTGACTTCATTAAAAAATTAAATGAAGCCATCTACCAAAATTTTCCAGATGTTCAAACCATTGCCGAAGAATCTACCGCCTGGCCGATGGTCTCCCGTCCTCTCTATTTAGGCGGCCTGGGATTTGGAATGAAATGGAATATGGGCTGGATGCATGACACCCTGTCCTATTTTTCCGAAGACCCTCTCTTCCGTAAATATCATCACCAACAACTGACCTTCAGTCTCCTGTATGCCTTCAATGAAAATTTCGTCAGCTCTCTTTCTCATGATGAGGTCACCCACGGGAAGAAATCTTTACTGGAAAAAATGCCCGGAGACGATTGGAAAAAATTTGCCAATTTGCGTTTACTGTTTGGTTATATGTTTGCCCACCCTGGAAAACAGTTAATTTTTATGGGGGGAGAATTCGGACAAAGAAAAGAGTGGAATCATGACACCAGCCTTGATTGGCATTTACTTGATTCCCCTCCTCATCAAGGAATCTTTAACTGGATTAAAGATTTAAATTATTTTTATAAAAATGAGAAAGCACTCTTCCAATTCGATTTTGAAGCCCAGGGATTTGAATGGATCGACGCCAATGATTCGGAACACTCTGTGCTAATTTTTCTAAGAAAAGGAGAAAAAAAAGATGACCAGGTCCTGATTGTCTGTAACTTTGTGCCGGTCCCCTGGCATCATTACCGCGTTGGGGTACCGAGTAAAGGAATATGGGAAGAAAAATTAAACAGTGATGCCCTTATTTATGGCGGAAGCGGACAGGGAAATCTCGGCTCTGTGGAAACAACACCAAACCCCATTCACGGAAAAGATTATTCCCTTTCCCTTACCCTTCCTCCTCTAGGTATCCTTTTTCTAAAAAAGAGAGTGTAAATAATATGAATCCAAACCAAAAAAAATATATTTGTATTCATGGCCATTTCTATCAACCTTCCCGGGAAAACCCCTGGTTAGAAGATATTGAATTACAGGATTCTGCCTATCCCTTTCATGATTGGAATGAAAAAATTTCCGAAGAATGCTATAAAGGGAACAGCAATTCGCGCATTCTGGATAAACAAGGGAATATTATTAAAATTGTCAATAATTATTCCCGTATTAGCTTTAATTTTGGTCCCACCCTTCTCTCCTGGATGGAGAAACATCAGCCTGAAATTTATCAAACTGTTTTAGAGGGAGACAAAATAAGTCAGAAACGTTACCACGGCCATGGTTCTGCTATTGCCCAAATCTATAATCATATCATTATGCCGCTAGCCAATGACCGGGATAAATATACCCAGATTTACTGGGGTATAAAAGATTTCCAAGCCCGCTTCCGCCGGTATCCCGAGGGGATGTGGTTATCGGAAACAGCGGTCGATTATCGAACCCTGGAAATCATGGCTGATTTGGGGATTCAGTTTACCATCCTTGCCCCTCATCAAGCTAAAAAAATTCGTAAAATGAAAGAAAATACCCCCTGGCAAGAAGTCAATCAAACAAGCCTTAATACCAAACAGCCTTATGTATGTCATCTCCCTTCGGGGAAATTAATTTATCTTTTTTTCTATGATGGGCCTATTTCCCACGAGGTCAGTTTTGGAGATATTTTAAGTAATGGTGAAAAACTGGCCAATCGGTTGCTCAAGGCATTTTCCCAGGATAATGGTCCACCGGAATTGGTCCATATTGCCACAGATGGAGAAACTTACGGTCATCATCATCGCTTTGGTGATATGGCTCTGGCTTATTGCTTACATTACATTGAAGAAAACAAACTGGCCACTATCACCAATTACGGAGAATACTTAGAATTTAACCCACCCGGCTATGAAGTGGAAATTGTGGAAAATAGCTCCTGGAGCTGTTTCCATGGGATTGAACGATGGCGAAGTGATTGTGGCTGTTATTGCGGTATACACCC
>JADBKX010000071.1 GCA_014894735.1 Candidatus Sediminicultor sextus
TTCTTCTTCTTTTCTTAACTAACTAACCAGGTAACCACTTAACCAGCTAACTAAATATTATATACTTTAAATTATTTAAATTATTACTTGCTAAGACTTTATATAATATGATAAAATGTCTACTGTTAGATATTTTTACAACTGACAGGAGGAAATATAAAATGGCAAAATGTGATATTTGTGGTAAAGGTCCACAATTTGGCAATAAAATAAGTCACTCTCATAGAGTTACTAAAAGAATGTGGCATCCCAATATACAAAAAATAAAAGCAAATATTGATAATACCGTAAAAAGAATTAATATCTGCACTAAATGCTTAAAAGCCAGTAAAGTAAAGAAAAGTTCCTAACCATACCATTCTTTAAGTTTATCAATGATTTCATTAGTTATCCAGTCAGGAGTAGAGGCACCACTGGCAATTCCAACTTTACCTTCAGGATAAAACCATTTATATTTCAGTTGATTTTTAGTTTCAATATGATAAGTCTTTACTCCCTGATTCTTACCTATTTCTGCTAACCGAGCTGTATTAGCGCTTTCCTTTCCTCCAATCACCAACATCACATCCACTTCTTTTGCCAACTCAAGTACGCTCTTTTGTCTTTCCGTGGTAGATTTACATATTGTATTAAATATTCTTAATTCCTCAGCTCTGTTTAACAGGGCAGATGATAATTTAAAAAAATCATAAATATTTTTAGTGGTTTGAGATATAAAACCAATTTTTTTCTTTATGGTTATCTTCTCTGCATCGGGAATTGAATTTATTACTAAAGCATTGTTCTGAATCGTATCCAATAAACTTAGTACTTCGGGATGTTTCTTGTCTCCATAGACAACTAAAAAATAGTCTTTCTCGTATAAATAGCGCGCTATTTTTTGTACTTTTCTAACATATGGGCAGGTAGTGTCAACTACCGATAATTTTTTTTGGTAAGCTTTTTTAAGCATTGTAGGAGAAATACCGTGCGCCCTGGTTATAACCGTGCTTCCTTCCGGAACTTCATCTAAATTATCTGTTATCTTTACTCCCTTTTTTGTAAAATATTCTATAACCTGAGGATTATTTATTATTGAACCCAGCATATACAGGTTATTTTTTCTTGCTTTTAAGGCATTTTTGGCTAAGTTTACGGATTTTTTGACTCCAAAACAAAATCCCATTCTTTTAGATAATATTATTTTCAATTTGTTTTTCCCTACATTCTCTAAATTTTTTTATTAACTTTAAAATTTTATCTTTAACTTCTTCAATGTTTTTGTTTGTAGAATCTATAAGAACAGCATCTTTTGCCTTGATCAAAGGGGCATATTTTCTCTTGCTATCAATTTTATCCCTCTGCATTATCTGTTTTTTAACTACTTCATAATCTATACTATAACCTTTATTTATTAGTTCTCTATACCTTCTTTTAATTCTTTCCTCCTCCGAAGCAGTAAAATAGAACTTTATATCTGCCTGCGGTAAAATTACCGAGCCTATATCTCTACCTTCCATTATAATATTCCCTTTTTCAGCTAATTTTCTCTGCAGATAAATTAATTGTTTTCTAATTTTGGGTAATCTGGCTATCTGGGAAACATTTTGATCAATCCGGGGATTGCGTATTTCCTCAGTCACATCTTCTCCGTCAACAAAGATGTGATAACAATCATTTAGGCTCTTGCAATTTGCTCTTTCTATAGTTATACGGGTATCTGAAACCAGATTAGAAATCATCTCTTCATCGTTTATATTAATATTATTTTTTAGAACCTTCCAGGTTATTGCCCTGTAAATCGCTCCTGTATCGATATATAAAAAACCTAATTCCTGGGCAATTAATTTACCCATAGTGCTTTTTCCTACAGCAGCTGGTCCATCTATTGCGATTACTAAACCATTATTTTTCATTAATTCACCCCAAATTAGTCGTTAGTGATAAAACTAGCGTATAGCGTATAGTTTTGGATTAATAGTATTTTTCCAAATTGAAATCTTTTTATAAAATAAAGTATTATTTCTGATGAAGGGGTCGGATTTATCCGACCCGGGTTTTTGGTAATTTATTTTAGCGGGCTTGATGAATCAAGCCCCTACCTCCTAAACACCATCCGCTAATAATCTTCTGATTCCTGACTTCTATCTTCTTAACGAGATACGAGATACGAATTAGACATTTGTTTTCTTCTTTCTTATCTCCACGCTCTAAGCTATACGCTCCACGCTAGTTCCTCTTTGCTATATACTCGATACGATATACTGCTAAACAATTTTCTTCAGACTTTTAATTTCTTCTTTATTTAAATACCTATACTCTCCCGGTTTTACACCTTTTAAAAAAATTGGACCTAACTGAATTCTTCTCAGTTTTAGAACAAAATGTCCAATATATTCGCCCATTTTCCTAATCTGTCTTTTCTTTCCTTCTCTTATTTTTATTTTTAATATAGCATTCCCATTAGAAATTTTTAACAAATAAATACTGCAGGGTGATATCCTATAATTATTTTCTAAGACAACTCCTTTTGATAAGATTTTTAATTTTTCAGGAGAGGGAATTCCCTTCACTGTAACAATGTAAACCTTTTCTACTTCTTTTGCAGGATGAGTTAATGCATAGGCTAATTCACCGTCATTAGTAAGTATTAATATTCCTTCCGAATTAAAATCTAAACGGCCAACCGGGTATACTCTCTCTTTTACACCTTTCAATAAATCTAAAACAACCGGTCTGCCAAAAGGATCGGATAAAGAAGTTAAATATCCTTTGGGTTTATTTAGTAATATATAAGAATACTGTTTTTTTTCTTTATATTTTATTAACTTACCCTTTACTTCTACAATATCTTTTTGAGGGTCAACCTTGGTTCCCAGCTTAGTAACGACTTCGTTATTTACCCGTACCAGCCCCTGAAGGATAAGTTCTTCACACTTTCTTCGGGAATCAATCCCTACTCCCGCCAAATATTTTTGCAATCTTTCAATCATATCATTTAATCCCGATTTCGCTTAGTTTAGGAAGATCGTTAATTTTTTTTAAGCCGAAATGCATTAAAAAAAAGTCTGTAACTTTGTAAAGTAAAGGATTTCCAGGTACTTTTTTTCTCCCGCTAATTTTTACAAATTTATGCTTGAGTAAATTAAATAAGACCCCTGAGCAACTTACTCCCCTTATCTTTTCAATTTCTAAACGAGTTACCGGTTGATTGTAGGCAATAATAGCCAGTGTTTCCAGGGATGCTTTAGAAATTTGATGCTTTCTTTTATCCTCTAAGATTTTTTTTACCCAGATAGAGTACTGGGGCTTGGTACCCAGTTTATAGCCACCAGCAATTTCATATATTTTAAATGGTCTACTATCGTCGTCATATTTTGAGATTAATTCATTAATGATCAATCTACTTTTTCTTTTATCAAGACCGGTAATCTCTTTTATCTTATCAAGGGTTAATGGATTATTATATACCAGCAATAAGCATTCTATTATATTGCTCCATCTTATATTGTTTCTTGATTCTTCTTTAACTTTAAAGCATCTCCTTTCAGATTGAACATTATCCTAGCAAAGTTTTTATTCTGATAGCATCTTAGCTTTCTTAAACGTATAAGTTCTAACAAGGCAAGGAAAATAACAATAATTTCTAATTTACTCTGAGCTTTTTCCATAAAATAATCGAAAGACAATCCTTCTTTACTGCCCTTCAACAGGTTAATTATTTCTTTCATTTTGGAAGCGGTAGTAAAAGTCCTTTTTTTAAAGGGTATATAGTCTTCTTTCTTTTTATTCTGTAATACTTTTTCCAAAGAAGTTAAAAGGTCTGCTAAATCAACTTTCTGAATTTCTACACTACCTTCTTCATCATTGTTTTCTAGTGCCGAAAAATAGATATTATTTTGAGTCCCTTCTTTTTCCTTTAAATATTCGACCACTTTTTGAAATTTGTCATATTCCTGAAGATATGCTTCTTTTTCTTTTGAAATCATAAAATCATTGTATTCATCATCTTCCTCTTCACTGCTTTTAACTTCCAATTTAGGAAGAAGATTTTCTGATTTTATTTTTAATATTATCGCTATTTCAGTTATGGTTTTACCGGCAATGCTCAAGTCAATAGTACTCTTGTTTTGAATAACATATTTTAAATACTGATCTATTATTTCTGTAATGGGTACCTGTTCAATATCTACGATACCTTCTTTTATATTTCTCAGTAATTCGTCTACGAAGCTATCTAAATCATCAACCTTCATCTTAAAGTCTATATTTTTATTATTCATAGTCCAAATTCATGGCTTTCTTTGCTTCATCGAGAGTCTGTTTAGCTTTTTGCCTTGCCTTTTTGCTCCCCTCAATTACAATTTCTCTAATTATTTTCGGATTTTTTTCATAATATTTTCTTTTTTCTCTGAAACCATCAAACTTATTTATTAAGGCCTGAGCCAATTTCTTTTTGCATTCTACACACCCTAATTTTCCTGATTTACATTCGGCAGATATTTCTTCAGATTGATCCGAATTAAACATCTCTTGATAGGTAAACACAACACAAATATCCGGATGTCCCGAATCATTCAACCTTATTTTTTGGGTATCAGTTATCATTGCCTTCGTTTTTTCTTCAATTTTTTCCGGCGAATCGGATATGGAAATAGTATTCCCCAGAGTTTTACTCATTCTCTTTCCGTCAGTTCCCGGTACACGAGGAATCTTAGTCAATTTTACCTGGGGCAAAGGGAAAATATTTTTATAAAGATTATTAAATCTCCGGGCTATTTCCCGAGTTAATTCTACATGGTGTACCTGATCTTCTCCCACCGGTACAGCATTCGCTTTGTAGATCAATATATCTGAAGCCATTAGAACCGGGTATCCTAAAAGACCATAACTAATATTGTCTTTCAATCCTAAATCTCGTACCTGTTCTTTTAATACCGGATTTCTCTCTAACCAGGGCAAAGGAGTAATCATGGATAAAAGTAGATGCAATTCTGCATGTTCCGGGACATAAGATTGCATTAATACAGTGCTTCTCTCGGGGTTAATTCCTGCACTAAACCAATCTATAAGCATCTCCCTAATGTTTTCTTTTAAATCTTCAGTCTTGTCATAGCCGGTGGTTAGAGCGTGTAAATCTACGACTCCAAAAAAACACTTATATTCTTCCTGAAGTTTTACCCAATTTTCCAAGGCTCCTAAATAATTTCCTAAATGTAATTTGCCGGTAGGCCGCATTCCACTAAAAATTATTCCCGCCATTTGAAATACTCCTCTCTTAATTTTATTATTAAATAGGTTATTTATTAATTCACCGATCCCCCAATTGACCAATTTACCAATTAAATTAGTCGTTATTGAATAGTCGTTGCGAACTCTTATTTACCTCTTAATCCTAATTTTCTTCACGTGATACGTGATACACAATACGCAATAGGAATTTAAGCTAGCAAATGAAATATAAAAAATACAATAGGAAATAACACTTTTCCAATTATACCACTTAATACCAGAATTAATAAGAAAATTGGCCCATAAGATTCTAACTTAGCATACCTCTCAGCCTGAGAATAAGGCAAAAGACCCAGCAATATCTTAGATCCATCTAAAGGCGGAACAGGAATCAAGTTAAATATGGCTAGTGCTAAATTTATTATGACACCAGTCTGTAAGAATATTAACCATCCTCTTAACATAGTTACCAATAGATTAAAAAAAGAGCTGTTTTGTGCTATGGTGATTTGTCCGATGAGATAATAACTTAACCTTAATATAAGGGCAAATATTACGGCAATGACTATATTGGCGATAGGTCCTGCCAATGAAACATATATCATATCTCTTTTGGGATGATTCAATCTATTAAAATTTACCGGGACTGGTTTTGCCCATCCAAATCGGAATAAAAGCAACATCAAAGTTCCTATAGGGTCAAGATGAGCCAGAGGATTCAAGGTAAGTCTTCCCGCTTCTGCTGCTGTTGGATCACCCATTTTATAAGCCATCCTACCATGACAGTACTCATGAAAAGTAATGGCGATTAAAACAGCCGGTATGCTCCAGGCAATTTCGAATATATTGTTCAACATTTTTCTATATCTTATTCCTTTCCTTTAGAATATTTTTTACAAATCTAATTTCATCTCTTTTATTTTTTACCTCTCCATCTAACTGGGCACAAAGTAATTTATTTAAAATCTGCGAATAGATCGGACCTGGTTTTAGCTGTAGTTCTTTTAATTCATTTCCTGAAATATATAGACTTTCTTTTTTATATTTTCTAAAATAGTTGTTTATCCTTTCTTTTGCAATATTAGTGTCACTTTCCGTCATAGCTAAAAATAATACTTCGTTAGGTAAACCTCTTAATTTTAAATAGATAACGCTCGGTGATATTTTAGTTTTTTGTGATATCATTTTTATGATTTGATCTAAATTTAAGTAACAATAATTTACCTTGTCTATAAACTTTTGCTTAATGATTAGCTTTTTATAAATTTTCTGTAGTTGGCTTTTTTTTAGATTTCTAATTAAGCAGCAAAAATATATTACCCACAGTTCTATTTTTTCATCAGGTATATCGCGTGTCCAAAAATCAAAATTGCCTTTTACCTTGTTTAATCTTTCAACTATTTCTTCATTTAATTCAAATTCCGGAAGAATATACTTTAGCGCTCCTAATTCTTCCATTCTTTTTAAAGATTTTAATGGATTTTCTTCTTTCAATATTAAAATTAATTCTTCAGTGATTCTTTTCTTTCTTAATCTGGAGAGTAATTTATCATCAATAGCTTTTTTAAGAAAATCTTCTGTTGTCCTATTCATTTTAAAATTATATCTCTGTTCAAATCTTATTGCCCGTATAATGCGTGCCGGATCTTCAACAAAACTCAAATTATACAAAACCCTGATTATACCTATACGCAAATCTTTCTGCCCACCAAAAAAGTCGATTAATTTTCCAAAATACTTCTGGTTTAACTGGATAGCCATGGCATTTATAGTAAAATCTCTTCTATATAAGTCTTTTTTAATTGAACTTAGCTCAACCTTAGGAAAGGCTGCAGGGTATTCATAAAATTCTCTTCGGGCAGTTGCCACATCTATTTTAAAATCATCCGCTAAAATTACTATTGCAGTTCCAAATTTTTCGTGGCTTTTAGTTCTCCCTCCCAAGTCTCTGCTTAACTCTCGGGCAAATTTTATTCCTTCTCCTTCAACCACAATGTCAAGATCATAATTCTTAATCCCTAAAAATAGGTCTCTTACGATTCCACCTACCATAAAAACTGGAAAATCTAATCTATCCCCTATCTCCCCAATTTTATTTAGAACATCTTTAACTCTTTTGGGAAATATTTTTTCTATTAATTCTATTTGCTTCTTTCTCTCTATATTGCTGCTGGTCTCGACATAAGTTGAAAATGATCTTTTGGGAATGTGACCCTCTCCATATAAATTTCTTATTAAATCAGTTCTGGTAATAATTCCTACCAATTTATCTTCTTGGCTAACAACTAGTATCCTCCCGATATCGTAATTGATCATTAATTCTTGAATTTCAGTTAAAGGAGTATCCAATTTTACGGTAACTACCTGATCGGACATATATTTACTTACCAGCTCTTTTCCAAGTCCATGTTGTTTGGCCTTATTTACTTCCTGCATGGTTATAATGCCCTTTAGCTCCCCCGCTTCTACTACCGGAATACCGTTATGTCCGTATCTTAATAATATTTTTTTCGTCTCTTCAATAGAAGTTAAAGTATTAACGGTCTTAATCGGTGAAGACATAATATCTTTCGCTACAATTCCCGCCCTTACTTTTTTTTCTAAGATCATGATAAGTTTTTTCTCTAATTCGTCAAGAGATAAATCTTTTACTACAGCCGAAGCTGCCTGAAAGTGACCTCCCCCTCCTAATTCTTTTAAAACTTCATCTACGTCAACAGAATTTGTTCTACTTCTTCCAACTATATATATTCGGTCTGCCATTTTTACTATAGTAAAAAAAACATCGCTATTTTCTATTTCTATTAATTTATGAGTAAGAAGAGCTAGCCCTTCTGTATAATTTTTTACTTCTGCATTAGCCATATTAATTCGTACACCCTTGCAAAATATTTCCTTAGAAGAAAGCAGCAATTTATTTAATAATTTTTTTTGAGCTATGCTTAGGCCGATATTTATAAAATTTGCTACGACTTTTAAGTTTATACCTTTATCAAACAAATAAGAAATGCTATTTATATCATCAATCGTAGTAGTTGAAAAAGTAAGGGAGCCGGTATCTTCATAAATCCCCAAGGCAAACAGAGTTGCTTCGATGGAACTAATTTCTAAATTCATTTTCCTTATTTTTTTTAACATGATAGTAGTAGTTGCTCCTACTTCTTCTATTGCACTAATATCTCCTTTAATATCGTCCGCAGTGGAGGGATGGTGATCATAGATATGAATTTCCAAATCTCTCTTATTTATTACATTAGCAAATGGCCCAATCCGTCTTTTTATTCTAGTGTCAACTATTATCAATTTATTAATTTCTTCTATTTTAATTTTCTTAAGAGGGGTTATCTCTATCAAATCGCCATATATAGAGATAAATTTTCTTACATTTCTCTCTATGGCTCCGGTAAATACTAAAAGAGCGTCTTTATATATTTTTTTGGCTGCTACCATAGCAGCCAAAGAATCAAAATCAGTGCTTTGATGACTTATAATTACTTCCAATAAAAAAACCTTCTTTTTTATTTTTTTATTAAAATTATAGCATAAAAAAACAGTATATAGTATATCGTATATTGTATTTCGTTAAGAAGGACTAACATAGAGCGTGTAGCGTTTAGTGTAGAGTTAAGAAAGAAGAATACAAAAGTCTAATTCGTATTTCGTGAATCGTATCTCGAATGTAACGATATACGGTATACTAATACTATTAAATAAATTCTTTAACGCCTTCCTTACTGATGGTTGCTAAGATTAGTGGTAATTTTTTAGGTTTATTGCCTCCTATAACAAATGAGGAGAACAATTTGTTCTTTGCTTCCTTTAATTTTTCTGAATCATTATAATACACTTCGGCTAAATCTTCGTTAATATTAACCTTACTGCCTACTTTCTTCTTTAAAATAATTCCTACCGATAAATCAATTTCTGATTCTTTTTTCTCTCTGCCTGCGCCTAAAAGCATAGCGCTCTCGCCAATTAATCGAGAATCTATTTTCTGTATATAGCCATTAATATCAGCTTTAATTGTAGTACAATGTTTAGCCAGAGGTAATAATTCCGGTTTATCGATTATTTCCGGATTACCGCCCTGAGCAGATATCATCTCCTTAAATTTACTTAAAGCTGTCCCCTCTTTTAGTATTTTTTCTAATCTTTTTCTTCCTTCTTCATAATTCTTTGCTGCTCCGCCTAATTTTAGCATATAAGCACCAAGAATCAGGCAAAGGTTGCGTAAATCTTCCGGTCCTCTATTTTTTAAAACTTCGATAGCCTCTTTAACTTCTAAGGAATTACCGATGGCAAAACCCAAAGGTTCATCCATATTTGAAACTACTGCCACGGTCTCTTTGCCAAACTCTAATCCTATATCTACCATTATTTTCCCTAATTTCAAGGCATCTTTATATTCTTGCATAAAAGCGCCGCTACCGGTAGTAACATCTAATACAATGGCATCGGCACCAGCTGCCAATTTTTTACTCATAATACTGCTTACGATTAAGGGAATACTATCTATCGTTCCGGTGACATCCCTTAACGCGTATAATTTTTTGTCCGCCGGAGCCAAATCTGAAGTAGGACTGATAATTGATGCTCCAACTTTCTTAACGATATTTATAAATTTATTTAGACTTAATTCTGTTTTAAATCCTTTTATTGATTCTAACTTATCGATTGTGCCGCCGGTATGACCTAAACCCCGTCCTGACATCTTGGCTACCGGAACACCTGCCGCTGCCACCATGGGGGCTAAAGCAAGGGTAGTAGTATCTCCTACTCCTCCTGTACTATGTTTATCGACCTTAATACCGGGAATGGAACTAAGGTCGATAATTTTTCCGGAATGAACCATATCCATAGTTAGATATTTTATTTCATCAATATTCATTCCTTGAAAATAGATAGCCATCAACATGGCAGACATTTGGTAATCCGGAATCCTATCTTCGCAATATTCTTTTATCATGAAATTTATTTCTTTTTGAGTTAATTCTTGGCCATCTCTTTTTTTGATAATTAAATCATAAAATCTCATTTAATGTTTCCTCCCAATTGTATTCTTTGGGAATTTTTTTTGTAAAATCATTTTAATAATGTAGGGGGTAGGGGCACGATGCATCGTGCCCCTAGGAGAAATTAATTATTAATATGGCGAGGGCACAATTC
>JADBKX010000052.1:0-1599 GCA_014894735.1 Candidatus Sediminicultor sextus
ACTAACGACTAATTAACACACTCCACACCCTGTACAATCCTCAAAGCGGCAATCGGGAGTTGTTTCTCCTCTTAAAGCCTTCTCCTTCTCCTCAAGCAGGTATTCCTTTTTAACTCCACAGGAGATATGGTCCCAGGGTAGAACCTCATCTTCCTCTCTCGCTCTGTTAGCATAAAATTCCATATTAAGTCCGCAATCATTAAAGGCCTGCTGCCAGGCTTCAAAATTAAACTGTTCTCTCCAGGCATCAAATTTACATCCCAAATAGTGAGCTTTTTCTAATACTTCACCTAACCTTCTATCTCCTCGGGCAAATACTGCTTCCAGATAGCTATGGTCAATATCCGGGTAACTGAAAGAAATGTTCCTCCAATTTAATCTATTCTTCAAATATCTTACTTTTTCAGACAATATCTCCCTCTCCTCCTGGGCTTCCCATTGAAAAGGAGTATGGGCTTTGGGTACAAAAGCAGATACGCTAATATTTATATTTATCTTCCTTCCGGTTATTTCTCTTCCCATGTGGTCAACTTTACTAACCAGCCTTATTATCCCTTCCACATCTTCTTTGGTCTCGGTGGGCAAACCGACCATAAAATAAAGTTTTATCTTCCTCCACCCTCCCTCAAAAGCTGCTTTTATCGAAGAATACAGGTCCTCTTCCAGAACATTTTTATTTATCACATCCCTTAACCTTTGAGTTCCTACCTCCGGGGCAAGGGTAAGTCCGGTCTTCCTTACTCTTTGAATCTGCTGGGCTAAAGCGACGGAAAAAGAATCTATCCTTAAAGAAGGCAGAGAAACTCCCACGCCTTTTTCTTCAAATCGATCTACCAATTTAGTAATCAAGCTCTTTATTTCACTATAATCGCTCGAACTTAAAGAGGACAAAGATATCTCTTCGTATCCGGTATGGGCAAGAATTTCATCAGCCAACCCAATTAAAGTATTGACTGATTTTTCCCTTACCGGGCGGTAAATCATCCCTGCCTGACAAAAGCGGCATCCCCGGGTACACCCCCGAAAAATTTCCAGGGTAATTCTATCGTGAACTACATCGATATTGGGAACAATGGGAAAAAGAGGATATGGTACTTGATCAAAATTAGAAATAATCCGTTTCTTAACTACTGAGTGAAGTGTTTCTTTTTTAAGAGCAATTGATTTAATCCTTCCATCTTTAAAATAAGTTATTTCATAGAAAGACGGAACATAAATACCTTCTATCCGGGCTAATTTTTCTAAAAGTTTTACTCGGCTCCGTTTTTTATCTTTCCATTTTTTATAAACTTCTATAATTTCACCAATAATCTCTTCCCCTTCTCCGATTACAAATAAATCGATAAAACGGGATAATGGTTCCGGGTTAAAAGCCCCTGGTCCACCGGCAATAATCAGGGGACCATCTTCTTTTCTCTCTTCCGACCTTAAAGGTATATGTCCAAGTCCGAGAAGATTTAGGATATTGGAATAGCATAATTCATGTTGGATAGTAAATCCAACGATATCAAAAGAATTTAAAGGTCTATAGTTCTCTAAAGAAAAAACGGGTATCTGTCTTTCTCTCAGCAGTTTTTCCATATCCACCGCAGGCGAAAA
>JADBKX010000052.1:1699-10263 GCA_014894735.1 Candidatus Sediminicultor sextus
AATTGTTTTACCACTTTACCTTATGCAATTCCACATTTAGCAATATCCCTATCGCCATCAAGTTAGATATCATAAAGCTTCCCCCATAACTTAAAAAAGGCAGGGGTAATCCGGTGGCTGGCAACATCCCCATAGCCATTCCAATATTCACTACGATATGAAAAAATAAAAACGACACGGCACCAGTAGCAAGTAAACTTCCCAATAAATCTCTGGCCTCTAAAGCAATCTTTATTCCCCGCCATAAAACAATGGCATATAATCCTAATAATAAGATAGTTCCGACAAAACCTAACTCTTCTCCTACTACAGAAAATATAAAATCAGTGTGTTGGGCAGGTAGAAAATTTAACTGACTTTGTAAACCGCGAAAGATTCCATTCCCTAAAAAACCTCCTGAACCAATGGCAATCCTCGACTGGATAACATTATAGCCGCCCCCCAAAGGATCCAGGTTAGGATTTAAAAATAAAATTAATCTATTTTTCTGATAATCTTTTAGAAAAATCCACAAAACTGGAACAGAAGATATACCTGCAAAAAAAGTGAAAACTAAAAATTTTATCTTAATACCTGCCACAAACAACATGATAATAAGAATAGCTAAATATACTAACGAAGTTCCCAAATCCGGCTGCACAAATACCAATAACATTAACAACCCAGTGTAAATGAAAGGAAGTAAATAATAGAGAAAATTATCAAATTTTAGTTTATTTTTAGATAAAAAATCCGCTAAAAACATTATTAAGGCGATTTTAGCAAACTCCGAGGGCTGAAAATCAAAAGGTCCTATAGCCAGCCAGCGCCTTGCTCCATAAGTTGATCGACCAGAAATTATAACCATCATCAATAAAACAATAGCCCCAAAATATATCACTTTAGAATATCTTTCCAAGTTATGGTAATCGATAAACATTATTATAGTTAAAAATATGAATCCTGACAATACCCATAATGATTGCCTCTTTACGAAAAAATAGGGGTCGCTTCCCGTTGTAACCGCCAAACGTGTTGAACTGAATAATACTAAAAGTCCATAAAAACAGAGAAACACTACTGCAAAAAGAAGAGCAAAATCTATATTTTCAGTTAATCTATCTAATTTTTCTTTCAAATTCTATCCTCCAAATCAGCTCCTGATACTAAAGTTTCCCAAAAGTTAACCAAAGGTGCCAGGCACCTTTGGTTAACTTTTTAATTTTTAATATTAAAATATTTTTCCAGCATAGCTCGGGCTATGGGAGCGGCTGCTACTCCCCCTTCTCCTCCATTTTCTATAAAAACGGTAATACAAACTTCCGGATTCTCATAAGGGGCGAACCCGATAAACCAAGCGTGGGTCTCCCCCTGAGGATTTTGAGCTGTCCCGGTCTTCCCGGCTACTGCTAATTCTTGAATATTTGCTCTCCAACCCGTTCCTTTTAATATGGTCTGTCTTAATCCCTCTTTAATAATTTTAAATGTATCTGAAGAAAAGTTTACTTTTTTATGAATTTCCGGTTTAATTTCTTCTACTGTGTTTCCGTCGGCAGAAATTATCTTTTTTACTAAATGCAACTTGTAAACTTCTCCTTCTGCAGCGATAGTAGTAATAAGACTATGCACCAGTAAAGGGGTTAACAAAAGATATCCCTGACCGATAGAAAGATTTATAGTATCACCGGGGAACCAAATCTCTTTAATTTTTCTCTCCTTCCATTGAGCAGAAGGAATTGTCCCTATAGCTTCTTCGGGCAGATCAATACCTGTTTTTTCTCCCAATCCATATTTCTGCATATATTTATTAAATCTTTCAATCCCCAGGTCTTTTCCTAAAGTATAAAAATAGATATTACAGGAATGAGTTATTGCATCTACAATACTTAAACTTCCGTGTCCGGTCTCCTTCGAGCAATTGAAGACCCGGCCAGCTAATTCAAAAGTACCCGAGCAATAAATCTTTCTTTTTATATCAGTAACTCCTTCTTCCAGAGCAGCTGCCGCTGTAACCACTTTAAATATCGAACCAGGAGAATAAAGACCCTGAACACTTCGGTTAGTCAAAGGGTAATCGGTATCAAAAGAAAGCTTTTGCCAATCAGAACTGGAAATTCCATTAGCAAATAAGTTGGGGTTAAAAGAAGGTCTATTAACCAGAGCTAATATTTCCCCACTGTTAGGATCACTTACCACAATAGAACCTTTTTTATCAAAGAGTAAATTTTCTCCGCAAAGCTGTAAATCTCTATCGATAGTTAATACCAAATCTTTGCCCGGAACCGGTTTCTGATACAATAAAGTAGCTATCTCCTGACCCAAGGCATCTACTTCGACTTCCTTCCCTCCTTTTTCTCCTCTCAAAATATCATCATAATACTTCTCCAGCCCAGCCTTTCCTATGATGTCTCCTCCCTGATATTTTGGATTGCCAAATTGCAGCAACTCTTCTTTATCTATTTCTCCCACATAACCTAAGCTATGAGCTGCAAAATCATGGTAAAGATAATCTCTCCGAGGTTTAACCTCTAATACCACTCCCTTTAATTCATCTTTTCTCTCCTCGATCTCCACTGTCTTATTTGTGCTACAATCATCTAGAATTTTTACCGGTTTAAAAGGATTTTCCCGGTAATTTTTTACTATCTGCGAAATTTCTTCCGGAGAAATACCTATAATTTTACTTAGTCTTTCACTCAGTTTTTCTAAATCATCAACCTCTGCTGGAATTATAGAAACTACTACTGCCGGACGATTAGTAACCAATAATTCTTCCTGGCGATCATAAATCCTGCCCCGAGGGGCATCTTCTACCAGGGTACGGATGCAATTCCCTACCGCCCTTTCCTTAAATTCCTCTCCTTTAATCATCTGCAAATACCATAAACTGATAACTAATATTAGAAAACAGATGACCATAAATATCAATAACCGATTTAGCCGTTGTTTCACATCTTCTGGAACTGTAGAAGATTCCCTCATAATTGCTCCTCAATTTTAATGGCAAAAGTTAACCAAAAGTGCCAGGCACCTTTGGTTAACTTTTTTATTTTTATTCTTTAATCATCTGGAAAAGTTTATTTATTGCTAAAAAAATAAAAGGTGATAGCAGGCTGCTATATAAAGCCTCAGGAAGGGCTATCTGTTTTAAGCTCCAGGCCAGGTTATATTCAATTCCAAAAGCGCGTAATAGCAAAAATACTAAAATACTCTGTATAAATGACGCAATAAAAGTTATTACCGGAATAATAAATAATATATGTTCATGAAATATTTTTTCTTTTAAAATTCCACAGGTAAAACCTATCACCGTCTTTGCCAAAGCATTTATTCCCAAGAGGCCGGTAGAAAAGATATCCTGCAAAAGGCCGGAAGCAAATCCGGAGATAGTCCCTTCTTTTTCTCCCTTCCGCAAGGAAAAAACTACTACCACCACCATTATCAAATCAGGTTTCAATCCCAAAATGGTAACCGAATTAATAAGGGTAAGTTGAATGACTAAGGCAACTACAATTATTGCACCTTTAAGCAAAATTTTCATCAGCTATCTCCTTATTTAATTGATTAATTAGAAAAACGGATATTGATATAAAATAAAGGGTGATACTTGTCTAAGATCTATTGAGGGGAATTTAACTATCTTAACATTTAGGGCTTTAGAAATAAGCAAATAGAACGATCGGTAATATTATAATTCTATTATCTATAGCCATTAAGAGCCATTAAGATAATACATTAATACTAAGATACTAAATGAATTACTATCCTATACTTCTATTATTTTTGGGTTATCTCAATTAATTATCATTTACTTATTAAGTATTATCTATTATCGATTATTATTCTACTTCTTTTAGAGAATAAACTATTTTGCCTACAATTACCAACCAGATAAAGTAAAAAAGGGTTAAAACTCGGAAAGCCCTGTTTGGCTGCTTAATCGATCTATAAATCCATTCCATTCCGTGTCTTTGCATCCATAATGGTGCTCGCGGTATCCTGCCGGAAAGGACGTCGAAGCTTCCACCTACCCCTATACATACTGGTACATCTAATTTCTCTAAATTTTTATTAATCCACTTTTCTTGTTTGGGCACACCCATACCCACCAGCAATATATCCGGTTTATTTTCTTTTATCTCGTTAATAATCTCTTCTTCTTTTTTATTCCTAACGCTATTACCATTTTTAACATCTTCACAATTTTGAGAATCTTCACAATTAAAATAACCATGATGGGTTCCAGCTATTTTTATTCCCGGATATTTCTTGGTTAAATTTAAGGCAGTCTCACTAGCCACCCCAGGATAAGAGCCTAATAAATATAAAGAATACCCCTTCTTGACAGCTAATCGGCATATGTTATGTATTATGTCTATACCGGTTACTCTTTCAGGTAAAGGATAATTTAGAGTTGTGGCAGCCCATAAAATACCTGCCCCATCAGGGGTAACCAAAGCTGCAGATTTTAATATGGCGTGATACTCAGGATCTTTTCTTGCTCGCAATACAGCCAAAGTATCCGGAGTAACAATCTGATGAGGTTTTTTAGATATAATAAATTCCTCTATTTTTTGAATAGTTTTTTGATTATCCACCTGGTCAATTCCCACTTGAAAGAGTTTTATACGGCTAGTTAGAATGTCTCTTCCGATAATCAATTCCTCTGACCGAACCTTATTCTTCAGTAATTCAAAAACTACCCAGCCAAAAGCAGTCAGGGTTAATAGTAAATAGAAATTCTGGTATATAGAAATAATAAAAGCTGATAAACTTAAATAGAGAGAGACCCTGATAATAGTTAAATGCGCTCCTTGAGCCGAAAATCCATAAGATTGGAGTTTCTGGCATAACTTGCTTCCGCTTCCGCTCCCGCTCTCTGAAAATAATGGTAATTTTCCTATACCCGGGATTGAGCTTTCCTGACGGGCATAATTAGCTACAATAGAATAAGAGCTGTCTATAATCGGTACGCCTAAAATTAAAAGTGGAATCAATAAAGTTAAAGCTGCTGTACTCTTGGATACACCCACGATAGCAATCACTGCTAATATAAATCCAAAAGACATATAATAGGAAGAAAATTTACCCCGGGGGACATATTTAATAAAAATAAATGAAGTCGCCGCCATAATCAAAGATAGTGATTCTGCTAAAATTAATCCCTGTCTCTGGACAAGAGAGACCACTAAAAAAGTGAGGGAAGCGATAAAGACAATATAGGGAGTGATGTCTCCCAGTTCATCTGCCTGACCGATAGAGTTAGTAATGCTTATCAGCCAGATTATGGTTAGGGGGATAGATAAATAGCTAAGATAAAGATACCCTCCCGATGAGGAGGAAGGAGCTCGCAAAAATTCTATTTTAACTCCAGAATAAATTATAATCAAAGAAATTAAAACTTGAAATATTAATTTAACCCCTGTGGGAATCTTTCTCTTTCTGTCTACCTTCCCCAAGATGACCATCAGCACACTACATATAACGATACCTGCAATTTTAAAGACTATTCCGGTTTCAAACATATAAATTTATTTTCCTCTATTATTTTATTTATTACTTTTTTATCCTTATTTTTGACTTATCTTTCAGTTTTTGCTGTTTTTAACCTTTTTTCTGGGTAATACAATTATCATAATACAACAAAAACATCCTAAATTCCTTCTTTTTAGGATAAATTTCTAAAATTAAAATAATTAGTGAATATTCTCTTTAAACCAGCGAACTGTCTTTTCTAAACCCGCTGAAAAGTCAAACTGTGGCTGCCATCCTAAAACATCTTTAATTAAGTGGCAATCCAGAATATTCTTCCTTAAATCCCCTGCTCTGGGAGGCCCATAATGCGCCGGATGAGGGAATTTAATAATCTCCTTTAAAAGACAAAATATTTCATTTACCGAAATTCCTCTTTCGGTTCCCAGATTGAAACCATTAAGTTCAGGTTTAGTTTTATTTTTAGTTTCGGCTTCTTTTTCTTTTTCTTTAGCTTTTTCTATTTCCCGAACAACCTCAGATAATTTTACCATATTTTGAAGGGCAAGTAAATTAGCTTGGGCCACATCTTCTACATAAATATAATCTCTGATATATTCTCCGTCACCATTTATAGTAGGAATCTCTCCTTTTATCATCTTTTCTATAAATATAGCAATAACACCGGCTTCACCATAAGGGTCCTGTCGGGGTCCATAGACATTTCCATATCTTAGTGCTACATATGGGATATGGTAATTTTTCTGATAAAAATCAAGATAATACTCGATAGCAGCCTTACTAATTCCATAAGGCGATTGAGGCTTAAAAGGGTAATCCTCACTGATGGGGAAATGCTCTGGTTCTCCATAAATAGTCCCACCACTGGAGGCAAAAACTATTCCCTTAACCTGGTAATTAACACAGTATTGTAATAAATTCAAGGAACCAAAGATATTGGTTTGAGCATCAAATAAAGGGTCTCTTACAGAAAAAGAAACACTAATCTGGGCGGCTTCATGGCATACATAGTCAGGTTTTTCCTTCTTAAACACTTCAGCTAACCCTTTTTGGTCGGTGATATTTAATTTATAAAATCGGGCATTTTTGTTGATATTCTTCTCTCGGCCAGAAGATAAATCATCAACTATCACAACTTTATAATTATTTTTGATGAGTAAATCCACAATGTGTGAACCGATAAAGCCCGCCCCGCCGGTAACTAAAACGGTGGTCTTTTTATTTTCACTTACTTGTTCCTTTCTCTTTTCTGATTTCATGTTTCTTTTCCTTTCTACTACAAAAAGTTAACCAAAGGTGCCAGGCACCTTTGGTTAACTTTTTACATTAGAGTGCTAAAACAAGGGCAATTACGCTGCAGATGGCGCTTATTCCCCATAAGATAAACACCACATTCTTATGTGCTATCCCCCTGGTTAAAAGTCGATGGTGGAGATGCCCTTTATCGGCCTGGAATATAGGATAATGCCCCCGGTATCTCCTCCAGATAGCAAACAGGGTATCAACAATAGGTAGAGCCAGAATAATAATAGGAATTAAAATAAAAAAAGCATTCCCACTGTTTAATACCCACAAAGCCCCTATAGAGGCTAACATGAAACCGGCAAAGGTACTGCCGGAATCCCCCAAAAAGATTTTAGCCGGATAAAAATTAAATTTTAAAAAAGCTAATATGCTCCCTGCCAGGGCAATAGATATAAGACTGAGAGCCTCTAAATTTTGTCTTAAGCCTAAAATAAGAAAAGTTACTAAGGCAATAAGGGAAATTCCACAAGCCAGCCCGTCTAAACCGTCTATCAAATTGATGGCATTAGTTACTCCCACTATCCAGAAGATTAAAATAGGATAAAGAAGATAACCTAACAGATCAAAAATTTTTAATTGATTAACTATAAAACTATTTATTAAATCACTGTTATATATAATCACTATTAAGGCGGGAACCATTTGAATAATGAATTTATGCTTGGGAGAAAGATCTACTATGTCATCTACCACCCCTAATAACAATATGATTACCCCGCCTATCAAGAGGGCTTTAATCTGTCCTTCTATCTGCACCACAAAGAGCAGACTCAGTAAAAACCCAAAAAAAATAACTATCCCTCCCAAATTGGGGATAGCTTCCTCGTGTATTTTACGATGACCAGGCATATCTATCATATTTTGTTTTTTCCCTACACGCGCCATATAGGGAGTTAAAATATACGAGACCATAAAGGCAATAACTCCAACTTCAATGTATTTCAAATAAATATTCTCCTGTTTATTAATTCATCAATTTGCCAATTGATTTATTCTCTAACTGGCCAACTAATCAATTTAATCAATTCATTGATTCGCAAATTATTAATTTATTTGGCTAATTCTTTCTTTAGATCTTCTATGCAGGATACTGGTGAAGGGTCAACCTGATTTAATATTGCTAAATAATAGCTCGCCAGATCGCCTAAAAAAATTAGCGAAAACATGCGGGCCATCTTCCCTTTACCTTCGGTAGGGCAAACCATAAACTCGGCTACTTTGCCTTGAATAATCTTGCGGGTAATTTTCCGTCTCTGCTCCACCCTCAAAAGCCCTTCTTTATCTTGAAGATAAATAATTTTGACCTGTCTGTTTATGTTATTTTCTATTTCATAGCCCACTATTTCGTTATGGTCGAGTTCAGGAAATGTATTCCAAAAACAAGGCCATTTACTATTTTCGTTTATCTGGGTCTTCCAACGCATCGCCACTGCTTCTAATAATCCTTCAGAACCGTAAATCAGGGGCAGATGCTGATACAGAATCAAGGCTACCTTCTTGGCTAGATTGTTTTCGCTGGGAGATTTAGCACAATATTCCCTAGAAAGGTCTTGTAAAATGCTGATTGTCTCTTCTATCTCACTGCTTCTTTCCTTTATCAAGCCCAGTCTTTCTAAAGCTTTTAATATAGGAAAGAACAGATAAGAAATGGCGGCTCGAGGCTGAATTCCTACTGGTACTTTAATCACAGGAAAGTTATTCTCTTGGGAAAGGACCGCTAATTTACCCCCTGAAGTTAAAGCAATGATTCTGGCTTTGGCTTCCAAGCATTTCTTCAAGGTAGAGAT
>JADBKX010000122.1 GCA_014894735.1 Candidatus Sediminicultor sextus
ATTTTACTAAAATTTTTACACTATCTAACTAATAATTTGTTTATTTACTATCCTGCTAAATTTTACACTAATTATTTCAACAAGATTGATGTTCTGTTCGGCTAATTATCTCATCTTGCAAGGTCTTGCTGAGATTATTAAAATAATCACTGTAACCTGCTACCCGCACAATAAGATTTCGGTATTTTTCAGGTTCTTTTTGAGCGGCTCTTAGAGTATTGGCACTTACCACATTAAATTGTATATGATGCCCTCCTAATTTAAAATAGGCTCTAATCAGATGAGCGAGGCTATCTATTCCTTTTTCTCCCTCCAGTAATTGAGGGGTAAATTTTTGATTTAAAAGAGTCCCTCCGGTTTTTGCCTGATCCATCTTGGCAGCTGATTTGATAACTGCTGTGGGTCCTAAACGGTCTGCCCCCTGCACCGGGGAAATCCCTTCAGATAACGGTTGTTTCTCTCTTCTCCCATCTGGTGTAGCTCCCACTACTAACCCAAAATAAATATGGCAGGTTGTAGGCAGCATATTAATCCTGTAAACTCCGCCTTTGGTATTTTTTCTTCCGTTTACTTCCTTATAAAAAGCATTAAATACTAATTTCATAATATCATCGGCATAATCATCATCATTCCCGTATCTGGGAGTCTTGTTCAAAAACAATTGGCGTATCTCTTCGTGGCCAATAAAATTACCTTTTAACACTTCTTTTAATTTTTCAATGTTTATATTTTTCTGGTCAAAGACATGGTACTTAATTGCTGAAAGACTGTCAGTGATAGTCCCAATCCCCACTCCTTGAATATAATCGGTATTATAGCGTGCACCTCCGGCATTATAATCCTTCCCTTTTGCAATACAATCACTAATTATTATAGAGAGAAATGGAGCCGGCATATAAGCAGCATATAATCTTTCAATTATATTATTCCCTCTTATTTTTATATCTATAAAATAGTGAAGCTGTCTTTTAAAGGCAGCCAGCAATTCTTTAAAAGAACTAAATTGAGTTGCTTCACCAGTTTCTATCCCTATTTTCTTACCAGTTTGAGGGTCAATACCGTTATTTAAAGTTATCTCCAGTACTTTTACTAAATTAAAATATCCGGTTAAGATGTAGCTCTCTTTACCAAAGGCACCGGTCTCCACACAACCACTGGTACCGCCACAGCGGGCATCCTCTAAAGATTTACCCTGTCTGAGCATCTCCTCAATAACTTCTTCAGTATTGAATACCGAGGGCTGCCCCCAGCCTTTTCTAATTATCTCGCAAGCTCTTCTTAAAAACTTATCCGGGCTTTTCTTGCTCAATTGAATATTGCTACTGGGTTGCAATAATCTCATTTCATCGATTACATCGAGTATCAGATAGGTCAGGTCATTTACTCCATCAGAACCATCAATCTTTAATCCCCCATTATTAATATTGGCAAAATCAGTATAGGTCCCACTTTCTGCTAAAGTTACTCCTACTTTGGGTGGTGCCGGTTGATTGTTAAATTTTATCCAGAAACACTCTAAGAGCTCCCTTGCCTTTTCTTGAGTCAGCGTCCTTTTTTCTAATCCTTTTTTATAAAAAGGATACAGATGCTGGTCTAATCTGCCTGGGTTGAAGGAGTCCCAGGTATTCAGTTCGCTAATAACTCCTATATGGACGAACCAGTACATCTGGAGGGCTTCCCAAAAATCCCGGGGAGAATTTGCGGGAACATAAGAACAAACTTCGGCAATTTTTTTTAACTCTTTTTTTCTTCGAGGATTTTTTTCGGTATCAGCCATCTCTAAGGCTTTTTCGGCATAACGCTCGGCAAACTTGATTATAGCTTTAGCACAAATAAGCATGGCTTTTAATTCTTCCTGTTTATCATAAGCTTCCGGGTCATTTAAATAATCGAGATTCTCTATATTTTTTTCTATATCCTGGATAAAATCAGAAAAACCTTGGTGGTATATCTTATCATCAGCCACTGTATGTCCGGGGGCTCTCTGCTCCATAAATTCGGTAAAAATACCTGCTTCATAACAGTCCTTCCATTGCAGGGTCATCTCTTTAAATATCTGACTGCGCATCGACCTGTTTTCCCAATAAGGGATAATCTTCTCTTCTTGAATTTTTTTATCTTCTTCACTCACCTTAAAGGCAATCTTTTCACGGTCATTTATTAAATTAAAATCTTCAATACTATGACAGCATAATTCTGGAAAGGTGGGAGTCGCCTGAGGGTGCTCCCCTCTTTCTCCTACAATAAGTTCTCTTTCACCAATAGATATACTTTTATTTTCCAGTAAATGCCTAAAAACTAAAGCACGAAGAACAGGAACCGAAACTGTTCCCTCATACCTCTTATACGCCTCAGTTACTAAGCTTGCTCGCTCGATAGAAACATAAGGTTGAGTATCTAAACTTTCCTGTCTTAATTTTTCCACTCTTTTATTCATATAAATTAACCTCTTAATTTTACATTCAAATTAAACTTCCTTAAAATCCCGGATATCTGGGATAATTTTTCTTCCGAAGGAGGTTGTGTGGCTGCTAACTTATAAGTCCTTCCCAATCTTCTGTATTTATCTATACCTATATAGTGATAAGGGAGAAGATTGACCTGAGCTACCTTTAAGGGAGATAAAAATTCTCCCGTTTCCCTGAGGTTTTGATAATCATCGTTTATACCAGGGATAACCGGAAAACGAACAAAGATATTATGGTGTACTGAAGAAAGTTTCTTTAAATTTTCTAAAATGATCTCATTGGATACCCCGGTATATTTTTTATGCCTTTCA
>JADBKX010000162.1 GCA_014894735.1 Candidatus Sediminicultor sextus
CAACAATAGATACCGGTGTAAGCAAATGTAAAAAATTCTCCTTAAACCATTTTTCTCCCTTTGCCTTTATAACCCATTTTCTAGAAAAATAACCTGCCACTAAAGGTAGAGCAACATAAATACTGATAGAAAGTAATAGTACTTGCCAGGGTACCGGTAATTTTCCGACACCAAGCAGGAATCCACCAAGCGGCCCATAAAGTAAGAGCATAGATAGAGAGTTTATGGCTACCATAACCAGCGTATGTCCATCATTGCCTTCTGCCAAATAACTCCAGAGTATCACCATGGCGGTGCAGGGAGCAATGCCTAATAAAATACATCCGGCAAGGTAACTTCTCCAGAGAGGGATTTGTAGCATTTTTATCCCATTATTTAGAATTACCGTCCCGGCTCCATGAATTGTTCCCACTGCCCAATCCGCACCCAAAGGAATTTTAACCAAATCGGTAGCATCGATTCCAATAAAATTTTTAAAAAGAAATCCTAAAAAAAAGATAGCTATTGCATACATAGTAAAAGGCTTTATTGCCCAGTTAGCAAATAAAGTCAAGCCCACTGGTTTAACCGATTTCCCGGCTTTTATTACTTCTTTAAAGTCAATCTTTACCATAATCGGATACATCATAAAAAATAGACAAATAGCAATAGGAATAGAGACAACCGGTGCTTCGTTAACATAAATTGCTAATCCATCAAGATATTTTGCTACTCCGGGAATAATTTTGCCAAAAATAATTCCAATAACAATACATAATAAGACCCAGACCGTTAAATATTTTTCAAAAACATTTAGGCCTCCCCTTTTTTCTTTAACCATAGTTAATCTCCTTTCAAATATTCCAAATTAAATATATTCCGCCTAAAATTATTAAAACACCACATATTTTTTTAACTACTCCCACCCCCTGAGAACTCTCATTCCAATTGAGATAATTTTGAATAATTTCGGTAAAAGTTCCGGCAAAAATTATAACTGAACAATGACCAATACCATAAAAAAGTAAGAGTAAAACTCCATAGTAAAGCCGTGTTGTTGATACTGTAAATACAATACCTAACATCGGTGCCATATAGGCAAAAGTACAAGGACCAAGCGCAATGCCAAAAATAAATCCTAATCCAAAAGCAGCTAATAGACCTTTTTTCTGAAAAGACGGTCGATTTGTTTTTCCCAGGAAAGGTAATTGAATGATTTCTAAAAGATGAAGACCTATAATAAAAAAAATGATTGCTACTATATAGTTTCCATAAGAGCCGATATCCCCCAGCATGCGACCTAAAAGTCCGGTAATAAGTCCGATAATAGCAATCGTGGTTAAAATACCCAGAGAAAAAGAGGTTGCCAGCCAGAAAGCTCTTTTGGTCGACATCTTACCCTGCTCTCCGATAAAGGCTACAATTAAAGGAATACTGGCTAAATGGCAAGGGCTTAATAATATGCTTAACATTCCCCACAAGAGAGAAGCCGTTAAAGCAATAATAAGATTTGATTGCATTGAATTAGACAACCATTCAAAAATAGTTCTTATCATTAATTGACTCCTTGTATCTTTAAGACTTCAACTAGTTTATCCTTGGCAAGAAACCCTAGATGCCTAAAATATTCATTTCCATCTTTATCCAGAAAGACCTGAGTTGGGATTGCTCTAATACCAAATTCCTTAATATAAGGCTGGCCTTTTGCGGTCCTCACATCGTGAAAAACTACTTTTACCTGACCTTTGTATTCTTCTGCGATTTCTTTCATAATTGGCTGCATCTTATCGCAAGGGATACAGCCAACAGACCCAAGCTCTACGAAGGTTACTTTTATTTCATCACTTTTGGAATTTTGCTCAGTTTGAACTGTTTCGTTTGAACTGCTTGAAGTATTATTAAATAATGCTTTTGAACCAAGTACAACCACTATTAAAATGATAAATATTCCTAAATATATATATTTTTTATTCTTCATTTAATTTCCCCTCGTAAAATATTTTATTTTTATTGATAACTCTTTGATAATTTTCTTGTCTTTCCAGCAGTTTAATACTATTTTCCTTATATTTATTTGATTTATATCAATGATAATCACTTTTTCCCATTCCCGTAAAGACAGAAGTCTATACTTCTTTTTATATTATTTAATATTACTAAAAAGAAAGCTTTTTAATACAAGTACATACGTTAGGATCTTCTACAACTTCTTCCTTCTCTTTTATTTCTTTCTTTGGGATTTCTTTCTTCTCGCTTGCTAAAAGGTAGCTCACATATTGAAACATTAGGGTTTGTTGTTTGGAGATAAGACCTGGATATATCCTTTTAACCACCAAGTTATTATCTAAAAAGATAGCAGTTGGTAAAGTGTCAATATTATATATTTCGCTTACTTTTTTCTGATTGTCTAACATGATAGTGAAGGGTATTTTATTATCAGATAAATATACCTTCATCAATTCGATATCTTTTTCTTGTAATTTTTCTTGTGTATTTATGAGGAAAACTTCATATTTTTCCCGAATAATATAGTCTTCGAAATATTCTACTAATTTTTTTATCCCGATAAGAGAATCGTAATTATCCTGGGAATAAAAATAAAGGATAAGAAGTTTCTGTTTTTCTCTTTGATCTTCTAGATTAAAATAATCTCCTTCTATGGTTTTAAGACTAAAAGCAGGTGCAGGGAAATATTGTTTAAAAGTTGAAGGAAAAGCGGCCGAAGTAAAAGAGATCAAAAAGACAATTAACAGTACCGTAGTTAAATAAA
>JADBKX010000046.1:0-5627 GCA_014894735.1 Candidatus Sediminicultor sextus
ATCTTAGACCCCCGACTTAAAACTTAATGGTGTACCACCAGGATAAAGCGAGACAAGATATGAAAATATTACTGGAAATAAAAAATTTAAAAACTCACTTTTTTACCCATGAGGGTACAGTAAAGGCTGTAGATGGCGTCAGTTTTAAAATTAATCAGGGGGAAACTTTAGGAATTGTAGGAGAATCCGGAAGTGGCAAGAGTGTCACTGCCTTGTCGATTATGAGATTAATTCCTCATCCTCCGGGAAAGATTGTAGGGGGAGAAATATACTTCGAGGGTAAGGACCTCTTAAAGTTAGAGGATAAAGAAATTAGAAAGATAAGAGGGAAGAAAATATCAATGATCTTCCAAGAACCCATGACTTCATTGGATCCGGTATTCACTATCGGTTATGAAATTGGGGAAGTCATTCAATTGCATCAGGGATTAAACAAAGAAGAAGCCAGAAAAAAGTCTATAGAAATATTAAAGATTGTAGGGATACCGGATGTAGAGAAGAGAATAGATAATTACCCTCATGAGTTATCCGGAGGGATGAGACAGAGAGTGATGATTGCCATGGCTCTATCATGTAATCCCACCTTGCTGATTGCTGATGAACCTACCACTGCCCTTGATGTTACCATTCAAGCTCAGATTTTAAGATTAATTAATGACTTAAAAGGTGAATTTGGTGCTTCGGTGATGTTAATAACTCATGATCTGGGAGTCATCGCTGAAATGTGTGATGATGTAGTGGTAATGTATGCCGGGCATATTGTAGAATATACCGATGTATATACACTTTTTAAAAATCCTCTCCACCCTTATACCAAAGGGTTAAGCAAATCAATACCCCGAATGGATATTGAGTTAGAACATCTTAATGTAATTCCGGGTATAGTCCCCAATCTCCTTGATTTACCTTCAGGATGTCCATTTCATCCCAGATGTGATTTCAGTTTTGAAAGATGTGTTGAAGAGATGCCAGAACTGATAGAGATAGAAAATTCTCATCTGGTGAAATGTCATTTAGTTAAGAAGAGGATAAGGAGCAAATAAGTAGAATGGAAAAATTGGTAGAAGTTAAAAATCTAAAAAAATGGTTCTGGATAGGCAAATCACCTTTAGGTAAAAAAATAGCAGTTAGGGCAGTAGATGATGTAAGTTTTTATGTAGGGAATAAAGAAGTACTTGGTCTTGTGGGAGAATCGGGATGCGGAAAAACTACCTGTGGGAAAACTATACTGAGGATATTAAACCCAACAAAAGGTAAAATATATTTTAATGGCCAGGAAATAACTCATTTAAGAAAAAAAGAGATGATAATGCTTAGAAGAAAGATGATGATTATCTATCAGGACCCCTTTGGTTCCCTCGATCCCAGAATGACCATAGGAGCAACTATTGCTGAACCGATGGAAGTACATAAGATTGGTTCTAAAAAAGAACAAGAAGAGAGAGTAATTGAGATTATGGAAAAGGTTGGTCTTCTACCAGACCAGATAAACAGATACCCTCACGAATTTAGCGGCGGCCAAAGGCAGAGAATAGGGATTGCCAGAGCTTTAGCAACTAACCCGGAATTTATAGTTGCCGATGAATGCGTATCCGCTTTGGATGTTTCCATTCAAGCCCAGATTATTAATTTATTACAGGATTTACAGAAAGAATTTGGACTTACCATTTTATTTGTAGCTCATGATTTAAGCGTAATAAAACATATCTGTGATAGAGTCGCAGTAATGTATTTAGGTAAGATAGTAGAGACTGCCCCTAAAAGAGAATTATTTAATAACCCTAAGCACCCCTATACCCAGGCATTACTTTCTGCCATACCTATCCCCGATCCTAAACTTAGAAAAAAAGGTCAAATTTTGATGGGCGATGTTCCCAGTCCAGTAAATCCTCCTTCCGGATGCCGATTTCATACCAGATGTTCTTATGTAAAAACTGTATGTAGAGAAGAAGAGCCGGAACTGAAATATTTCGAAAATAATCATTATGTAGCCTGCCACCTATTTTCTAATCCCGTTGATACAAACCTTAGTGGCGCAGCAAAATAAAAAGAAGAATACTATTTCATTGTATCTTTTCTCTCTATTACTCTTAACTCGATACTCAATACTATATACTCGATACTATATTAAAGATATTTTTGTATTTTTGGTAAAAAAGTGGTATAATGTTAAAAAATAAAAAGATAGGAAGTGAGTAACGGGTTTAAAAAATCCAAAAAATGTTTAAAATCGGTGATAAAGTATCTCATCCTTCCTTTGGGGTTGGAGACATTGAAAAGATAGAAGAAAAGAAAGTATTGGGGCAAAAAGAAGAATACTATATTCTAAAATTAATGGTAAACGAAATGACTTTAATGGTTCCAATAAATAAAGCTGAAGAAATTGGCTTAAGGTATATTATTGACCCTGAAACTGTACCAGACGTTTTAAACGTGTTAAGCGATAGAATAGACGATGAAATGCATGAAAATTATAAGCAGAGGATAAGATCTCAAACAGAAATGGTTGATAGTGGAGATATCTTAAAAGTAGCTCAGGTAGTAAAAAACTATACTCATCGAGGTACTGAAGAAAAATTATCTTCCACAGAGCGAGGATTATTCGAGAGAGCTCGCAAGATCTTAGTAGGTGAAATTAGTACTGCTTGCAATATTGAAAAAAATAAAGCAAAATATATAATTAAAGAAGCAGTTAGCAAAGGGGATAGAAGTAGGCAAATAAAAAGTCATTGAGAAAAATCAAATTGCTAAAAATTTAAGAATAAATGAAAAATAAAATAGAGCCCATGGTTTTCCATGGGCTCTATTTTATAGAAAATATAACAAAAAGGAGAAATGTTATTATGACTAAGGTTATTGATGGAAGAAGAATAGCTAAAGAGATTAATGAATCTTTAAAGGCAAGGGTAGAAAATTTTATTAATGAATATAAAATAACTCCTAAATTAGCAGTAGTCATGGCAGGAGGAGACCCGGCATCCTTATTTTATGTAAAGATGATTGCTAAATCCTGCGAAAGAGCTTCTATTGACTTTGAAAAACATAGTTTGCCTTCCGAAACCACCGAAGAAGAACTCTTAAAACTCATAGAAAATTTAAATAAGCATAAAAAAGTAAGTGGGATTATAGTGCAAGTACCTCTTCCCAAGCATATAAACCAGGAGCGGATCCAGGAAGCAGTAAATCCTTGCAAAGATGTAGATTGTTTTAACCCTATAAATATGGGAAGACTGGCTTTAGGTAAACCGGAGTTTTTACCTTGCACGCCTTATGCGGTATATGAATTAATGAAGAGAGAAAATATTGTTGTAGAAGGAAAACATACCGTTATCGTAGGAAGGAGTAATATTGTTGGAAGACCAATGGCTCTCATACTTCTTCAGAAAAAGCAGTATGCTAATGCTACTCTTACTATCTGTCATTCTCGAACCAATGATTTAAGCTACTTTACTCGTCAAGCAGATATTCTAATTGCTGCGGTAGGAAAACCTGAAATAATCAAGAGAGATATGGTTAAAGAGGGAGCAATAATTATTGATGTAGGAACTAATGAGGTAGGGGGAAAGTTGGTGGGGGACGTAGCTTACGAGGAAGTCTTGGATAAAGCATCTATCATTACCCCGGTTCCCGGAGGAGTAGGACCGATAACTAATGTTATGCTGATGCAGAACACTTTAAAAGCAGCGGGAAATTTAGTCGTTAGTGAATAGTGAGTAGAGGACAAGCTCGACTGTCCTATTTTTTCATTCTTTTTATCTTTTCAACATTTATCATTAAGGCGGCGATGTCTGAAGGGGTTATTCCGGGGATTCTTTTAGCCTGGCCCAAAGAAATTGGCTGCACTTCTAAAAATCTCTCCTTGCCTTCATGGGATATACCATGCATATTAAAAAAATCGATATTTTTAGGTATTTTATAATTCTCTAATTTTTTAAATCTTTTTACCTGAATCTCTTGTCGTTTAATATATCCTGCGTATTTTATTTGAATTTCAACTTGCTCGCTTACCTCGGCAGGCAATTCTGGTCTGTTAGGATCGATAGAAGTAGTTTGATTGTAAGTTACTTCAGGTCTGGTAAGCAAAGTGGCTAAATTTGTTGCCTCAGATAGAGGGGTAGTGCCCAATTTATTTAGTAATTCATTTACTTTTTGGGTGGCATGAATTATTCCTTCCTTTAATCTTTTCTTTTCTTGTTCAACCAATGTTTTTTTCTTCAGAAGTTTTTTATATCTTTGTTCTGAGATTAACCCCATCTTATATCCATAAGGAGTAAGTCTTAAATCAGCATTATCCTGTCTTAATAAAAGTCTATATTCAGCCAGTCCGGTTCTTAAACGGTACGGCTCAGTCACACTTTTTGTAACTAAATCATCTAACTCTACAGCAATATAAGCTTCTGAGCGGTTCAGGATTAAGGGCTTCTTATTGCGTGACAGCTGTACTGCATTTATACCCGCCAGCAATCCTTGTTCGGCTGCCTCTTCATATCCCGAAGTTCCATTAACCTGTCCGGCTAAAAATAATCCTTTAATTGCTTTAGTTTCTAAAGAATATTTTAATTGATTAGGATATATAATGTCATATTCAATAGCATATCCATAGCGGATGATCTTACAATTTTCCAAGCCTTCAATAGTGTGCAAAGCTTCCTGCTGGGCATCAGCAGGCAGACTGGTAAAAAATCCCTGTAAATATATTTCTTCAGTATTATATCCCTCTGGTTCTAAGAATATCTGATGAGATTCTTTTTCGGGGAACCTAATGATCTTATCTTCTATAGAGGGACAATATCTGATAGCTGCACTTTGGATGGTACCATTAGAGAGGGGCACTCTATGGATATTATCCTGGATTATCTGATGAGTTTTCTGATTAGTGCGGGTCATAAATACCGAAAAATCCTTATATATTTTCCCTTTGTTTTCAAAAGAAAAAGACAGAGGAATATCTGCACTTTTCTGTTCTTTCATCTTGGAGAAATCAACCGTTCTTCTATCTATCCGAGGAGGAGTGCAGGTATTTAATCTTCCGACTTTAAAACCCAGCTCTTTAAGATTTTCTGCCAGACCAATTGAGGCAAGTTCACCGGCTCTTCCCGCTGAATAGGTAGTTTTTCCAATATAAATTTTGCCATTTAAAAATGTTCCGTTAGTTAAAATTACCGTGGGGGAAGAAAATTCTAAACCACTTTTCACTATTACTCCTTCTACCCGACAATTATTTACTATTAATTTTGTTACCATCTCCTGTTTTAAATCTAAATTTATTTGGGTTTGGAGAGTGTGTATCATTTCCTGAGTATATAATCTTTTATCTATCTGTGCCCTTAGAGCCCACATAGCCGGACCTTTGCTGGTGTTTAACATTCTTATATGAATAGTGGCTTTATCGGTATTTTTAGCCATTTCTCCGCCTAAGGCATCGATTTCTCGGGCTACATGTCCTTTACCCGGACCTCCTATAGAGGGATTACAGGGCATCAGCGCAACATTGTCTATATTGGAAGTAATGAGGAGTGTTTTTGCCCCCATTCTGGCAGCAGCCAGAGCGGCTTCACAGCCCGCGTGGCCGGCACCTACTACAATTACCTCATATTGATATTTCTTCACCTTTTCAGTTTCTCCTT
>JADBKX010000046.1:5727-9982 GCA_014894735.1 Candidatus Sediminicultor sextus
GACTAATTTATTTTTGCTTTGCATATTCTAATATATTTTAATATTTATCGCAAGTTAGACGGGAAAGTATCGATACTCGATACGATATTTATCGGTTTTTCTTGCCTGAAAAAAAATATTATGTTATACTTTTAAATGGAGAGATGACCGAGTGGCCGAAGGTGGTTGCCTGCTAAGCAATTGAGCGGGTTAAGGCCTGCTCCGAGGGTTCGAATCCCTCTCTCTCCGCCATTTCTTATAAGTTAAGAGGACTGCTCTATTGCACAATTTAAGAGAAAACCGCAGTATTTCTTATTACGCTATTGGTAAAACCAAAACAGATTATTTATTATTTATTCTAATTGAAGATGTCAAAAATTGTCTCAACCTTTTATAAGATTGCGGCAATTTTTTTATTAATGAGATAGAAAGTATTTAAAATATTATCTTAAGGGAGGAGAAATTATGAAATTAGATAGAGGTGATTTTGAAACGGAAAATTTAATTGTTTGGGAGAAAACTATCAGAGAATTATTTCCGATAGCTATCCCAAACAATTGTCTTTGGAAGAGTATCGATAGTGTAATTTCAATTCTTAACAAATTAAGTTCTGAAGATAATTTAAATCATACATTATTTCCTGCTGGTGGAGGCCATGATTTAACCGGGGCAAAAAAATCATCAGAAGAGGGGTGTATCGAATTTAGCACCCCGAATTCAGTAAGGATTGTTAAACCGAAAGTACTTGAATTTAATTATTTCCCTAATAGTATTAACTGGGCTTATTTTCGTTTAGAAACTGCTGGTTTAAAACCGATTATCCCAAACATTGACCCATCTTTTATAAAAGAAAAGATAACTGAACTGGAGCCAGGTCATTATGTAGAAAAAGAAATATGGGAAAAAGGTTATCTGGGATATAATGAAAAGAATAATAGAATTCTACTGCCGAAAAGTGCAAGGATAGTCTCCAGATATTTTAGAGGTTCATTTGTTATATTCCCCAAAAGTTCTCCTTATAACAAAAATCATGCTACCTACGATGCCAGACACGACAGGATGAATAGTAAAAAGTTTAGGCAATATATTGAAAAATGTATAATAGAATTTAACGAATAAAGAGTTAAATCAAAAATTAATTATAACTTAATCTATTCAAATAGGAGGGTGAATGACTATGAGTATCCATATCGGAGCAAAAGAAGGGGAGATTGCCAGTACAGTTTTACTTCCCGGAGATCCCTTGAGGGCAAAATATATAGCGGAAAATTTCCTTACCGATGCTATCTGTTATAATGAAGTACGCGGTATGTATGGTTATACCGGAACTTATAAAGGGAAAAGAATTTCTATTCAGGGGACAGGTATGGGTATACCTTCTATATCGATATATATAAATGAACTTATCACAAACTACGGGGCTAAAAATTTAATCCGAATCGGAAGCTGTGGTTCTATGCAGGCAGATATAAAAATAAGAGATGTTATTTTAGCTATGAGTGCCTCAACGGATTCGAATATTAACAAGATACGCTTTTATGGTATGGATTATGCTTCTACTGCAAATTACGACCTTTTAAAAAAGGCTTATGATATTGCCTTAGAGAAAGGTATCTCGGTAAAAGTAGGGAATGTTTTTACCACCGATACTTTTTATAACGATGACCCTAATTCCTGGAAACACTTGGCAAATTATGGAATATTAGCGGTAGAAATGGAAACAGCTGCTTTATATACTTTAGCCGCAAAGTTCAAAGTGAATGCTCTTTCGATTTTAACTGTTTCTGATAGTTTGGTAACCAGAGAAGAGACCACTTCAGAGGAACGGCAGAAGACCTTTAACCAGATGGTCGAGGTTGCCCTGGAATTAGCAGATCAGCTAAAATTAATCTAAAATATAAATAGGTAACTAAGATTAAAAGAAAATATAACAAAAATGGAAGATAAAAAGGATCTAAATTTATCTTTCTTGAGGTATTTTATGGATAGGAATTTACCACAGCGATTCTGGGAAATAGATTTTCTGCGGGGAATTGCCATAATTATGATGGTGCTCTATCACTTACTTTATAATCTGCACTATTTTGCTCATTATAATATCAATGTATATTCTGGATTCTGGATGTATTTTGCGCGCACAACTGCTACGACATTTATTTTTTTAGTCGGAGTATCCCTTAGTGTTAGTTTTTCCAGGACTAAAAAAATTCATCAGGATAGAAATAAATTATTCATGAAATATTTTCGAAGAGGTTTGAAGGTATTTTCCTGGGGTTTAATTATAACCTTGGTGACGCGAATATTTTTAGGTAAGGCTTTTGTAATTTTTGGCATACTTCATCTTATCGGAATTTCCATTATTTTAGCTTATCCTTTTCTGAAACTTCGCTATTGGAACCTATTAATTGGATTATTTTGCATATTTTTAGGTGCATATTTAAAGGGTTTCGTTTTTAATTTTTATTGGTTGTCCTGGTTAGGGTTTAGGCCAGCTCAATTTTATTCAGTTGACTATTTCCCCCTTTTACCTTGGTTTGGAGTGGTTTTAATAGGCATATTTTTTGGTAATTTACTCTATTCAGATTGTTCTCGGAGATTTCAACTTGTTGATCTTTCTTTCTTTTCAGGGATAAAAGTTTTCTGTTTTTTAGGGAAGCACTCCTTATTAATTTATTTGCTCCATCAGCCCTTAATAATTGCAGTGCTCTTTCTTTTAGGCATGGCGAATATGAATTTATTATAATCTTGTAAAAATGAAATTACAGCAAATAGATTATTTAAGGTTTCTTACTATTTTATTGAATTGATCTCCCCGGTCAAATTCATTTTTAAACATCCCGAAACTGGCTGCTGCAGGGGAAAGAAGAATAAGGTCATTTTTTTGGGCTTGTTGCAGGGCTATTTCCATCCCCACCTTAAGATTGTATGTTTGGATAATTTTTTCTGAATCAAGATGATTTTTTAAGGCAGAAAGTATTTTTAAAGAAGCATCATAATCGGGGTGTTGCAAGAGGATAATCTTTTTAATTTTTTTATTTTGTCCGATAGCTATCCCAAAATTTTCATAATTTAATTTTTTATCTTTGCCGCCAAGAATTAAGACAATAGACTGTTTGGGAAAAGATTCTAAAGCGGCTAAAGTTGCTTCCGGAGTGGTGGCACAGGTATCATTATAAAATTTAATTCCTCTAAATTCCCCAATAAATTCTAATCTATAAGGAATTCCGGGAAATTTTTTTAAGGCCTTTAGAATAATTTCACCTGGGATATTATGTATAAAACCTACTGTACTTGCTGCTAAAATATTTTCCAAATTATGTGATCCAGGTAAAGGGAGATCGGAAATTTTAGCAAAGGCTATTTTATGTTCTTCTGATTGAAAGACCAAATTATCTTTTTCTAAATAACTACCTGACTCTATCTTTTTCTTAGTGCTGAACCAGTAAACCTGTGATTTAGTTTCTTCTTTAACTTGGATAGTCTCTTCATTGTCAAAATTTACTACTAAGTTATCATTAAATCTTTGATGTTTGAAGATTAGTTTTTCTGCATGAACATACTCTTTATAATTGGAATAGCGGTCTAAGTGGTCAGGCAGGATATTGGTTAAAACTGCAGTTTGAGGTCTGAATTTATGGTTCTTCATCCCTTCCATCTGCCAGGTAGATATTTCCAAGATTAACCAGGTTTGAGGGGTGATTTTTTCCAAAATATCTAAAACAGAAATACCGATATTACCAGCTAAGACTACTTCTTTTTGGGCTTCTTTAAAAATTTGATAGATAAGTTGAGATACCGTGCTCTTACCTTTCGTTCCGGCAACGGCAATGATATTTTTAGAAGGACAAAGCTGAAAGAAAAGATCCAGATCGGTTTTAATAGGAATTTTATTTTTCCGGGCAATTTTTAAATACTTTGAATTATAGGGAACAGCCGGGTTTTGAATTACCATATCTGTATTGATAAAATCTTCTTCCCTGTGTCGGCCCAGGATATATCTAACATCAAAGTTTTTTAATTTTTCTAAAGAAGGTCCAAGTTCTTCTTCGGTTTTTAAATCTGTAACTAAAATTTTAGCACCCGCTTTTGCTAAAAACCGGGCAACTCCTAAGCCACCTTGATTTAATCCTAATCCCATTATAGTGATTCTTTTATTTTTCAAATCTTCAGGATTTTTAGTCATTTAAGGCATAATCCTCTTTTATTTATCCTTCTTTAATGGAGTTAAACAATCTGCTTTCTAAATATAACAAAATTAAACTAATATTTCAATTAA
>JADBKX010000040.1:0-1484 GCA_014894735.1 Candidatus Sediminicultor sextus
ACCTCAAAACCTTTTTTATATGGTATTTAACGCAGGGGTTGGATTTATCCGACCCTTGTTTTTAAGCAACTTTTCTGATGGGTTCGATGCCTGCCTGTGCGTTCCCGCACGCAGACAGGAATCGAACCCCTCCTAAACTCTCTAAGCTATTTTTATTCTCGATTCTAGTTCCTGACTTCTATTTTCTCCACTATATACTATATACTAATTGTATTTATAATAAGCGGCACAAGTGCCTTCGGTAGAAACCATACATGCTCCTTGGGGGTTTTCGGGAGAGCAACCCTTTCTAAAAAGAGGACATTCGGGCGGGGTTATTACTCCTCTTAATACTTCCCCACAACGGCATCCTTTCGGTTCTTTGGTTTCTTCTATTTCTACTTCGAATTTTCTTGCATTAAATTTCCCATATTCATCTTTTATCTCCAAACCGCTAAGAGGGATATTACCTATTCCTCTCCAATTGGAATCAACCACTTTAAATACCTCATCAATTTTATCTAAAGCAATCTTGTTCCCTTCAGGTTTGACTGCCCGTTCATATTGTATTTCTACCTCTGCCCTGCCATCTTTAATCTGTTTGATCAGCATATAGATGCTCTGTAAAATATCCAGGGGCTCAAATCCGCAGATAACACAGGGTACTTTATATTGAGTAGTAATAAAATTGTAAGGCATACTACCGATGATCACACTTACATGCCCCGGACAGATAAAGCCATCAATGTTTACTTCTTTGCCCTCTAATAAGGCTTTCATTGCGGGGGGAATAATCTTTGCTACACTTAAAACAGAAAAATTATTAATCTTTTCTTTTTGTGCTTTTAATATAGCGCTGGCAATGGTAGGAGAGGTTGTCTCAAACCCCACTCCCATAAATAGAACTTCTTTAGAAGAATTATCCTGAGCGATCTTTAAAGCATCTAAAGTAGAGTAAACCATCCTGATATCTGCTCCATCGGTCTTTTCTTTTTCTAAAGTAGAGGTAGAGCCCGGAACCCTGATCATATCCCCAAAAGTAGTTATAATAAAATTCTCTCCTCTGGACAGGGCAATTATTTCATCAATATAGGAAATAGGAGTAACACATACCGGACAACCCGGTCCGGAGATAAGATTAATATTAGAGGGTAACATTTTCCTGATTCCATTTCTAAATATAGTTACTGTATGAGTTCCGCAAACTTCCATCAAATTAATCTTTTTCTTAGAAATGCTTTTAATCTGCCGGAGGATTTTTTGGGCTATTTCTTTATTTCTATACTCATCAACATATTTCAATCCACTTTACCCTCCCAAGCTCTAAATATTTCTAAAGCTTTTTTCTGATCAATCACTTCAATAGCAAAACCAGCATGTAAAAGCACATAATCACCCACTGCAACTTGAGGAATTAGATCTAAACTTGCATTCTTAACGATTCCCCCGATTTCTATTTCAGCGGTATGGTCATTAAATATTTTCTTAACTTTTCCCGGTATTGC
>JADBKX010000040.1:1584-4227 GCA_014894735.1 Candidatus Sediminicultor sextus
TAAAAATTTCTTGGGGGTCAATAATAAATTCCTCTCCTTCTTTGCAGATACAGAAATTATATCTCTCTTTTATTCCAGGTGCACAACACGATTCTAATTCCGTAGCTGCCTGCCCCTCATAACTTATCTCATCTCTTATCCCAATTAACGAGGATGCTGCATCAAAGAGACGTCCACAACTGGAAGTAAGCGGAGAATTTATATTTTTATCGATCATCTTTTCAATCATAGATAATTTACCATAATCCATTCTACGGTTAAAATCCATGTCGAGTGTTTTGGCTTTTGAGCCAAAAATAGAATATAAATAGCTATAAGCCATCCTCCAGGGCTCCATAATGGCTTTATCTCCTCCGGGCAAGGAATAGTATTTTACATGACCTACCCGTAGATATTCCTTTAGATCGCATAGCAAAAACTCTCCTCCCCAAATATTACCATCATCTCCATAACCTGTACCATCATAAGCCACTCCAATCACTTTTTCTTTAATATTGTTTTCAGCCATACAGCTTACTATATGGGCATGATGATGCTGAACCTTGACTACTTTTATTCCTCTTTTAATCCCAATTTCTTCTGCGTATTTCGTAGAAAGATAATCAGGGTGTAAATCACAGGCAATAATTTCCGGATTTGTTCTAAACATTTTCTTCAAACTCACCATAGATTCTTTAAGAAAATTTAAAGTTTCTACACTCTTTAAATCCCCTAAATATTGACTTAAAAAAACATAATTTTCCTTAGAAAAACTGATGGTATCTTTTAATTCCCCACCCAAAGCCAATACTTCCTTCAATTTAAAATCAAGAATTATGGGGTGAGGTACATACCCTCTTGATCTTCGAAAAAACACATTATCACTATTTATAATCTTTAATACAGAGTCATCACAACGATTAAATATATCTCTATTGAAGAGAAGAAAAAAATCAGCTATTCTGTCTAATTTCTCCAAGGCTTTCTTATTATTACCAATTATCGGTTGATCGGCGATGTTTCCGCTGGTCATTATTAAAGCGGTAAAATTATCTTTTAATAAAAGATAATGAAGAGGGGTATAAGGTAACATTACTCCTAAACAATTATTATTTGGTGCTACTAAAGGAGAAATTAAATTGTTTTTCTTTTTCTTTAAGAGGACAACGGGACGGGACTGATTGATTAACCATTCTTCTTCTTTCTTTTTAACTTCACAGTATTGATTAATCTTTTCTAAATCGGAAGACATCAGGGCAAAGGGTTTCGTTTCTCTATTTTTTAACCGTCGTAATCTTGCAACTGCTTTATTATTGGCTGCATCACAGACCAGGTGAAAACCTCCCAACCCCTTAATTGCACCAATTTTCCCCTTTTTTAAGAGTTTAACAGCCTCTTCTATAGGGTCAATATCCTCTAACCTTTTTTTATTTTGGTAAAGAAATACCTGCGGGCCACAATCGGCACAGGCATTTGGTTGAGCATGATATCTTCTATCCTCTATGTTTTCATACTCCCTTTGACATTGTGAGCACATTTTAAAAGTACTCATAGTGGTTTTCTCGCGATCATAGGGGATGTCTTTTATAATGGTAAAACGGGGACCACAATTAGTACAATTTATAAAAGGATAACGGAAACGTCGATTATGAGGGTCGAATAATTCTTGCAGGCAGTCTTTACATATACTTATATCCGGGGGAACTAATACAAAACCGTCCTCTTCTTTAACTATGCTCTTCTTAATATAAAATCCTTTATAACCTATTAAGGGAAGTTGGTTTACTTCTATCTTTTCAATCCTGGCTAAAGGAGGAAGTTTCTTTTTTATGTCAATAATAAAATTATTTAATTCTTCCGTTTTCCCCTCAATATCCATTTCCACGCCCTGGTTTGAATTAAGGACCCAACCTGATAAATGGTAATTTTGTACTAATTTATGAATAAAGGGTCGGAACCCGACCCCCTGGACAATGCCCTGGATAATTATATTTTTTCTAATTTTCATCTCTTTTTTTTCTTACCTGTTCTCTTAGCCAATCAAACCAGCTATCTAAACCTTCTCCGGTCTTACAGGAAATTTCAAATATCTTTAAATTAGGATTTATATTCAAAGAGTCTTTCTTTGTTTTGGCTATATTAAAATTTGTATAAGCTAATAAATCAATCTTATTTATTAAAACCACACTTGCTTTGCGGAATATCACCGGATATTTTATAGGCTTATCGTCCCCTTCGGGTATACTCACCATCACTACCCTATCATCTTCCCCTAAATCAAATCCTGCAGGACAAACTAAATTGCCCACATTTTCAATAACAAAAAGGTCTGTTTCTTTAAAATTATAATTGTTCAATACACCATCTACCATATTAGCATCAAGATGGCAAGCTCCGTCAGTGTTTATTTGAGTCACCGGAATATTATATTTCTCTATCCTCTCAGCATCATTAGTAGTTTGAAGATCCCCCTCTATAACTGCAATCTTTAATTCATTCTTCAGTGAATCTATGGTTCTTTCTAAAAGACTGGTCTTTCCAGACCCGGGAGAACTCATTAAATTAATGGTATAAACTTTATTTTTATTAAATATGTCTCTGTTTTTTTGAGCTATGCTATCATTGGCTTTTAAAATATTGGTAAAAACTTTTACTTTGGTCAAT
>JADBKX010000040.1:4327-9961 GCA_014894735.1 Candidatus Sediminicultor sextus
GGGATTATTTTAAGAATACCTCGGGGAGGGTGTGCCTCAAAGTATTTTTTTCTCGCCTCTAACGTGCTAAATTTTTCTTCAATTAAAACTATCTTTAATAGAGAAAAGTGGTTTTTCAATCTCTCTTCAATATTTTTGTAATTAGTGCCGTTCCCTAAAATAATTTTATTTATCTTATAAGTATTCAAACTATCTTGAATAGTTTTTGCTATCTTCTCTGCGGAGATAACTTCTCTTTGTAAAACACTCAAATTAGAACCCACCACTGCATAACCACACTTTTTGGTTCCCGGATCAATAGCAATAACTATCTCTTCTTCTGGCATAATCTGTTTCGCAACTCCTTAGGTTAAGAACTAAATTTCTATTCGTTGGGGATGAGTATAAATATTCATCCTTCTCTCTCGAACAAACCCTACTAGAGTTATACCCATTCTTTTAGCTAATTTTATAGCAAGGTCTGTCGGAGCAGCCCTGGAAATAACCATTGATAACTTTCCGATAATAATCTTTTTTAATATTCCTGAAGTTATACGACAAGAAGTTAAAATTATTTTATCTTCAGTGCTAATGTCATTTACAAAGGCTTCTCCTAATATTTTATCAACAGTATTATAACGGCTGATATCTTCACTAAATAATATTATAGAACCTTGTTTGTCAACCAAGGCACAGCTATGTACCCCTCCGGTCAATTTAAAAAAATTAGATCTTTCCTGCATTTCAGAAATAAGAGAAGAAACCAAACCGCTACTAATTTTTAAAGAAGTATCGATAGATAGAGGGGTCTCTTTCTGTTCTTCTGATTGTTGGTAACTTCCTATCCATAAATTACTATTAATGATATCTTCTGGCGATAAAGAAGCACCTTTAATTTTTATATCCATTAGGCCTTGTTTTTCATCTATAATTAAAGATATAATATTTTCTTTCTTTTGTAAAATGCCTGAAGTATAAAGAAAACCCAATCCTAAATATTTATATTTTTCGGGACTGCAATTTAAGGTGACTAACTTTTTTTTATTCAGCAAGATAGTAAAAATAGTTTCTCTTGCCACCAAATCTGAAATTTCTTCTATCTTATTTCCTTTAATTCGAGTTAAATTTACTTCTACTCCTTTTTCCTCAACAAACAATTATTCTGTCTCCTTCTTTTTTATTAACTCTTCTGCCTTTTTAAAATCATGTTTATAGTTCAGGTTAAAAAATGAATAAAACTTGGGATCAATTTTTTTTATCTCTTCCTCTTCAACAAATTTTATTCTCAAATAGGGAAATATTTTCCTAACCGATAGGATTCCAGATTGTATATTTTTCTCTATAATTTCTAAACAGTTTTTACTATAAATCGCACATAAAGGTTCGATATACCCTTTATTGTAGCGGGGGATGATAATATCGTTTGAATCAATCTTTTCCCTCATATATTGAAGTAATTCAACTTTCAGAAAAGGCATATCACATCCTACTACCAGATTGTATTGAGAGGTAGACGCTTTTAAACCAGAGAATACTCCCCCCAAGGGACCTCTTTGAGGAAAAACATCCTCTATTCCCCGCTTAAAATTAGGATATTTTTCCTTCGAGCCCACTATAATAATATTTTCTTCGGTTAAATTATCGAGAGAAGTAAGTTTGGATATAACCCAATCTATTAGTGGTCTTCCCGCTAATTTCATCTGATCTTTACTTTTATTTAAACCAACTCTGCTGCTCTTTCCTCCTGCTAATATAATCGCAGTTAAAGAAAGATTTTTTATATCTTCATTAATTTTCATAGTATTATATCATACCACTTTGTTATTAAAAAATATAGCATCATTCGTATTGCCTATCGCGTTGAAAATCAGCGTGTTGGTTATTTAGTATATGCATTAAAAAAATAGACAAAAAGAGTTATGGTTGTGTTTAAAAAGATAATAAAAGGGGTCACATCTTATCTTAAAGAAAAGATATAACCCCTTTTATTATTTGAATAATATATTATTATTTCTTGCCTCTTAAATAGACTACCCAGTACAAAGTAGAAACAAAGAAAGCACCACCTACAATGTTTCCTAAAGTCACCGGGATTAAATTATTTACAATAAATCCTCCCCAGGTGAGGTTGGCTAATTTATCGGTAAGACCAGCAGCGGCTACTACTGAAGCATTGGCTTTTAGTGCTATTCCCATAGGAACAAAATACATATTTGCCACGCTATGCTCAAATCCACTGGCAACAAAAGCCATAATAGGGAAATATATTGCCAATATCTTACCTGCTACATCCTTAGCAGCTACTGCTAACCATACCGCTAAACATACCAGCCAGTTACACAAAATAGCACGGGAAAAAGCAGCTCCCCAGCTTAGATTAACTTTTGCATTTGCAATAGCTAACGCTTTAGCTCCTACAGCAAAATCACCTGTTTTCCATAGGGATGTAGCGTACACGATCCAAACTAATAATAAGGAACCTATAAAATTGGCTATATAGACCCAAAACCAGCTGTTCAACAGTTTTCCTACTGTTACACTGCCATTCAATGTACCTATTACAATTAAATTATTTCCGGTAAATAATTCAGCTCCAGCAATAACAACCAAAATAAGCCCTACTGAGAAAACACTTCCAAATAGGAATTTAGTAATTCCTTCCCCTACATATTTAGCAGCATCAAAACTAACCATTGTAGCTAATTCTGAACCAAAACCAATAAAGGCTCCTGCTAAAATTCCCAAAATAATCATTTGGAACCAGGATAAACTTGTTTTTATTTTGCCTATACCACAAAAAGCATCAGCCACAGCAGCCGGTGGATTACATGCAGGAGTAATGTCCTTTACAATCTGGATTTTTTCTTCTTCTTTATTCATTTTTACTTTCTCCTTTTTGATATTTATTTAGGATATTTTTTTTATTTTAATGGCACAAACCTTATATTCTGGGATCTTAGAAACAGGATCAAGAGCAGCATTTGTGAGTAAATTGGCAGCAGCTTCATTAAAATGAAAACTTATAAAGACAACTCCCTTTCCAGATTTTTCAGTAACTTGTGCCTTAGCTTTAATTTTTCCACGGCGAGAGGTTACTTCTATAAATTCTCCATCTTTAATCCTTAGTTCTTCTGCATCCTGTGGATTAATTTCCACTAATGCTTCCGGATAAATTTCGTTTAAGCCTTTAGATCTTCGCGTTATAGTCCCTGTATGGAAATGGTATAATACTCGTCCGGTGGTAAGGAGTAAAGGATATTCCTCATCCGGTAGTTCGGCAGCCTCTTTAAATTCTACTGCTGAGAATTTTCCTTTTCCTCTGCTAAATTTATCTTTATGCAGGTATTTGGTTCCCGGATGATTAGCATCAAGACAAGGCCATTGTAATCCCTCTTTATCCAATCGGTTATAATGTATTCCTCCATAGCTGGGGGTAAGTTTAGCAATCTCTTCCATTATTTCTCCTGGATTATTATAACTCATATGGTAACCCATCTTTTCCGCTAATTCGCAGATAATCTGCCACTCTGGTTTAGATTCACCTACGGGCTCAACAGCTTTTCTAATCCTTTGAACCCTTCTTTCAGTATTAGTTATAGTCCCATCCTTCTCGGCAATACTAACTCCTGGTAAGACTACATCTGCTAATTCAGTAGTTTCAGTCATAAAGATATCAGAAACAACTAAAAATTCCGTTCTTTTCAGTGCTTCCCTAGCATGATTTAAATCCGGGTCAGACATGGCCGGATTTTCTGCCATGATAAAAATTCCTTTAATCTTTCCGTCATAAGCAGCATTTAATATCTCTACTACGGTCAAGCCTACTCTATTGGACAATTCCACTCCCCAGGCTTTAGAAAATTTCTCCTGTATTTGAGGGTCAACAACTGCTTGGTAACCAGAATAAACATTAGGCAATGCTCCCATATCACAAGCTCCTTGTACATTACTCTGCCCACGTAAAGGATTAACTCCAACACTTTCTTTGCCTACATTCCCGGTAAGCATAGAAATATTGGCGGTAGATAAGACATTATCGGTCCCAGTGATATGCTGAGTAATCCCCATTGAATAAATAAGGGAGACGGTGGGAGCAGTAGCATAAATCCGAGCCGCTTTTCGGATATCTTCTGCTGGTACGCCAGTAATCTTTTCTACGACTTCTGGAGTATATTTAAGCACAGCTTTTTTCATTTCTTCATAGCCTTCAGTTCTCTGGGCAATAAATTCCTTATCTTCCAAACCTTCAGTAATAATGACATTCATTAATCCATTGAATAGGGCTACGTCAGTACCCGGACGTTGTCTCAACCATAAAGTAGCATACTTAACCAATTCAATCTCCCGAGGATCAGCAACAATTAATTTTGCACCATTTTTTGTAACTGCATTTTTAATTTCTAAAGCAATAATAGGATGATTCTCGGTTGTATTCGAACCAGTTAAATAAATGGCCGAAGCATTAGCAATTTCCTTTATAGAATTAGTCATTGCACCGCTACCAAAGGCTTGGGCCAAACCAGCCACAGTTGCTGAATGGCATAAACGGGCACAATGGTCAACATTATTTGTTCCCAAAACGGCTCGCCCAAATTTCATTAAAAGATAATTCTCTTCATTGGTGCACTTGGCGGAGGAAAGAACTGCTAGGCTATCACTACCATTCTCCTTTTTAATTTGGCTAAATTTGTTACTAATCAACTGTAAGGCTTCTTCCCAGCTGGCTTTTTCAAATTTACCATTTTTCTTAATTAAAGGAGTGGTTAAACGATCATCTCGATGAATATAATCGTAGCCGAAACGCCCTTTTACACAAAGATTAATTCCATTAACGACACTATCGGTATTAGGTGTAACTTTTACTACTTTCCCATCCTTGATATTAAAATCAAAATTGCATCCACAACCACAGTAATTACAAGTGGTTTTTACTTTTTTAAATTCCCAGGCTCTACCTTTCCCTTGAGCTGCTTTATCAATAAGTGCACCAACAGGACAAACGGTAACACATTGGCCACAGGAAACACATTGAGAATATCTTAAACCAACATCTCCATCAGCAATAATTTTTGTTTGTGAACTTCGATACCCAAAATCAATGGCATGAGTCTGCTGAATTTCGTTACACATTTCTACACATCGACCACATAAGATACATTTATTTAAATCTCTTAATATAAACGGGTTACTCTCATCAAGAGGTATTTTTTTCTTTGTTCGCTCAAATCTCGATTCTTTAACTCCTAATTCATAGGCCAAATCTCCTAAATCACAGGAACCATTTTGCTCACAGGTCATACAATCTAAAGGATGACTGGCTATCAACAACTCTAACACTATTTTACGAGCTTTAAGAACTCTTTCGCTGTGAGTATGAATTACTAATCCTTCTCTTGCAGGATATACACAAGAGGCAACTAAAGTGGGTGCACCTTCCACTTCTACTACACATACCCGGCAGGAACCAGGAGTAAATCCAAGTTCAGGCATAGCACACAGAGTAGGTATCTTAATGCCTACTTCTGTAGCAATTTCTAATATAGTTTTGCCTTCTTGTACCATTACCTCCTGTTCATCTATGGTTATTTTAACTTCCTTCATTATTCATTTCCTCTCCTTCTTATTGTTTAACCAAAATATTATTTTTGCCTTCTA
>JADBKX010000028.1 GCA_014894735.1 Candidatus Sediminicultor sextus
AAGCAGCAAACTGGCTCACCATCATTGCGGTGACTACCGGAGTAGCCACACTTATTTACTGGATTATATATGGGCCCGACCTGGCCTTTGCCATTGAAAGAATGGCTACGGTAATGGTTATTACCTGCCCTCATGCTTTAGGTTTAGCCATACCTTTGGTTACGGCAGTTTCGACTTCCTTGTCGGCAAAAAATGGCCTTTTAATAAGAAATAGAACAGCATTTGAAAATTCCAGAAAGATAACCACTGTGGTGTTTGACAAGACAGGTACGCTTACCGAAGGTAAGTTTGGAGTAAGCCTGGTTACGGTTACAGACAAAAATTATGATGAAAAAAAGATGATTCAATTGGCCGCCTCGCTGGAAAAGAATTCTGAACACCCCATTGCCAGGGGAATTATAAACAAAGCTGAAGAACTCAAAGTTAAGACCATGCCGGTATCAGACTTTGAGGTAATAAAAGGACAAGGGGTAAAGGGGAGAATAGAAGAGAAAAATATTGCCCTGGTTAGTCAGAGTTATGTGAGGAAAAACAATTTTGAGATGCTAAAAGATATGAAGATTGATGAAACCGGAACATTAGTCTATGTTCTACTTAATAAGCGAATAATTGGAGTTATCACTCTGGCTGATAAAATTAGAAAGGAATCCTATGAAGCAATACAGCAGCTAAAAAAATTAGGTATAAAATGCTGGATGCTTACCGGTGATAACAAAAGAATCGCCGAAGAAGTCTCAAATAAGTTATATCTTGATGGTTATTTTGCAGAAGTACTGCCCCATGAAAAGCTGGAAAAAATAAAAGAGCTGCAGAATAAAGGTGAATTTGTTGCTATGACCGGAGACGGGATAAATGATGCCCCCGCTCTTGCCCAGGCAGATGTAGGGATTGCTATCGGCTCAGGAACTGATGTTGCTGCCGAGACTGCTGATATTATCCTGGTAAACAGCAATCCTTTGGATGTTACTTCGCTCATTTTGTTTGGAAGAGCAACTTATAGTAAAATGATTCAAAATCTGTATTGGGCAACAGGATATAATGTCATTGCCATTCCTCTTGCCGCCGGAGTATTGTACAATTATGGTATATTAATTTCTCCGGCTATAGGTGCTGCTCTGATGTCTCTAAGCACTATAATTGTGGCCATAAATGCTCAATTTTTATCCATAAGAAAAGGGTAACAGGGTTTCACAATTTCACAAAATAATGATAAAATAAATACCGTAGAGATGATTTGATATTAAATAAAAAAAATCTTATACAATAGGAGGAATGTAAATGAATATTTATAAATATGCCATGAAGATGGAAAAAGACAGTGAAAATTATTATCGTGAACTTGCTAACAAAACAGGTGATGTAGGGCTCCGGAATATATTAAAAATGTTAGCCAATGACGAAGTTAAACATTATCATATTATTGAACAAATGATGAAAACCGATATAACTGCAGAATTAGCAGAAACAGATATATTAGAGAATGCTAAGAATATCTTTGTTAAAATTAAAGGAAAAAACCTAGTATTCGACTTTGACCTGACACAGGTAGATTTCTACCACAAAGCCCAGGAAATGGAAGAAAAGAGTTACAAGTTTTATATGAACATGAGTAATAAAGCTGAAATCGAATCACAAAGGAAAATATTTTTAAAGTTAGCAGAACAAGAAAAAAAGCATATGTTTCTACTGGAAAACTTAGTTGAGTTTATTTCCAGACCTGAGACATGGGTTGAAAATGCAGAATTTAATCATTTGGATGATTATTAAGGTATAAATTATAGGGTAATAAAAAATCTTATTCTGGGAAATAAAGATGTTTAAATTTCTTGGTCATCGAAATTTTATCTTACCACTGGCCTTCGTTCTGGGTTTCACCTGCCCTCACCTAGCTCAATGGACAAAATCATGGACTATTCCCGCTTTAGCTCTGGTAATGACTGTTTCCATTGTCCAAATTCCAACCCGACAAATGTTAAAATGGCAGAGTTTGGTTAAACCTCTGGCGGTCGGTGTACTTTTCAACTACCTATTTTTAGGTTCCTTACTTTTAATATCCAGCCGCTGGTTTATTAGGTCAGAGGCGATAAGAGTAGGAATGATTCTGCTTGCCTCGGCACCCCCGGGTATAGCGGTGATACCCTTTACTTCTCTATTGGGAGGTAATTTAATTTTATCTCTATTGGCTCTTTTTGGTACCTATCTATCGGCTTTTTTGATTATGCCCGGCTTACTCTTTTTATTAACCGGCGTAGAAGGGTTTCCGATTTCCAGGTTATTTCTCGCTTTAGTGGAATTGATTATTTTACCGGTCCTCTTTTCCCGTCTCCTGCTTTTTAAAGATTTTTATAAATCTGTTCTTGCCTGGAAAGGGACGATCGTTAATTGGGGTTTCTTTGTGGTTATCTTTACCGCGATCGGATTAAATCAAAAATCCTTCTTGTCCCAGCCGGATATTTTAATTAAAATCTCACTGATTGCTTTGATCTCCGCTTTTTTAGGATTTCCCCTCTTAAATCTACTTTTGAAAAAAATAGGAGTAAACCAAAAAGATCGGACTTCAATGATACTTTTAGGGACGATTAAAAACTCCGGATTTGCAGCAGCCCTTGCCCTGACCCTATTTGATGAAACTACCTCTATTCCCGGAGCAATTTTCAGTGCAGTTTATGCCCTTTATATGATATGGCTGGGAAGTAAACATCAGATAAAATAATTCAGTCTAATTGCATCAAATCCTTAACAGTCATTGTTAACAAATTTTCTCAAAAGGAGAAATGATGATGAGTGAAAATAAAAAAAGTTTTTCAATTACTGGGATGAGCTGTATTACTTGTGCGAATACAGTAGAAAAATCTTTAAAAAAAATCGAGGGAATAAAATTTGCATCGGTCAATCTGGCTACGAATAGTGCTTTTTTAATAAGCGAAAAAGATATCTCTTTCGAAGAGATAAGGAAAGCGGTAGAAGAAGTGGGTTATGGTATTTCTACCGAACCAGCAGAAGATTTAGAAAGGAAAAGATATAACCTTGCTCGAAAGAATCTTATCTTTTCCTGGATCATTACTTTCCCTCTATCTTTGTTAATGACCTTGGATATGATAGGTTATACTGTGCCTTATTTTATGTTTATAGAATTAATCTTTGGGGGGATAGTAATTTTTTATAGTGGTAGAGAGACTATTAAGGGTGCCTGGATAGCCCTTACCCATTTTCATACCAATATGGATACCCTCATTTTTATTGGCTCTCTTGCCTGTTGGATAACTGCTCTATTAAATTCATTAGGACTTTCAATAATCTCTTTCGGAACCATTGGTACCATGATTATTACTATTCACCTTACTGGCAGATTTATTGAATCACGTCTTCGAGACAAGGCAGCCAAAGAAATAAAGGCTCTTATTAAACTCCAGGCAAAAGAAGCTCGAGTAATATTTCCAGATGGAGAATCAACCATACCGATAGAAGCAGTTAAAGTCGGGTTTTTGGTTTTAGTGAAACCTGGAGAAAGAATTCCTGTAGACGGAAAAGTAGAAGAAGGGATCTCTTCAGTAGATGAATCTATGATTACCGGAGAATCTTTGCCAATAAGTAAAAATAAAGGGAGCAAGGTAACCGGTGGATCTCTAAACCTTACCGGTAGTTTTAAAGTAAGAGTTGATAAAGTTGGTGAAGAATCTTTCCTCTCCCAGATGATCGATTTAATCAAAGAAGCCCAGGGGACCAAAATTCCTATCCAGGCTTTAGCCGATAGGATTACCCTTTGGTTTGTGCCCACAATTATTACTCTGGCACTGGTAAGTGGTATAATCTGGTATTTTCAATTTAATGAATTTCAGGGATTTCTTTCCTATATGCGAGGATTGTTTCCCTGGATATTAAATACGGATAGTTCGATTTCTTTTGCAGTATTTGCTTTTATTTCTACTATAGTTATAGCCTGTCCCTGTGCTTTGGGATTAGCTATCCCCATGGCTTTAGTTTCTGGAACCGGGCTGGCAGCTAAAAAAGGAATGATTATTAGAAATGCTGAAGCAATTCAAACTTCTAAAGATATTAAAATAGTAATGATGGATAAAACCGGTACTATCACTCAGGGTAATCCTCATATTATTAATCATTCTCTTTCTAAAGAAGAGATGAAGATTGTTGCGGGAATTGAAAGTAATTCCAACCATCCTTTGGCCAAGGCCATATCCTCTTTTCAAAAATCAGATGTAAAACCAGAAAAAATTGAAGAGATAAGTGGAGAAGGGGTTAAGGCTGTGGTAAAAGGGGATGAATATTTTATTGGAAAGCCTAAGTCCACTGAGAAATATTTAGATCTTCTTGAGGAAGGGAAGATTGTAGTAGAAGTTTATAAAAATGGCATAAATATTGGGTCGATAGCTATTGAAGATCCCATAAGGGAAGATTCAGACAAAGCAGTGTTGAAACTCAAAAACTTGGGTATAAACTCAATTATGCTGAGTGGTGATAATCTCAAGACTGCTCAAGCTATAGCTCGCCAAGTGGGGATAGAAAAAGTTTATGCGGGCGTTAAACCTCAGGATAAACTGAATATTATCAGGGAATATCAACAAAAAGGCTCGAAGATTTTAATGGTGGGAGATGGAATAAATGATGCAGCTTCCCTTAAAGGAGCAGATATTGGAGTCGCCATTGGAGGAGGGTCCGATTTAGCTATAGATAGTGCCGATATTGTGATAGTAAAAGGAGGAATATCTCGTATAGTAGATAGTATTGAAATCTCCCGAAAAACCTTTCGAATTATTAGGCAGAATTTATTCTGGGCATTTTTCTACAATGTTATTGTTATTCCTCTGGCTATGGCTGGATTATTACATCCGGCTATAGCTGAAGGAGCTATGGCTGTAAGTTCTATCACGGTTATTTTAAATTCATTAAGAATAAAATAGAACAATATTTAAGAAGATGATTCTTTAATTTGTTTTAAAAACATATTCTAAAACATTGACAAAAAATGAATTATTGTGTATGCTTACCTTTAATAATAGGTCATAATAGTAGTTAATAAATAAATGAGCTATTCATAGAGCACAAGAAACTTTATAAGGAGACACATTAGTGTTTAAGTCTATTATATGTAAGCTTTTAGGAATACAATACCCGCTTATTCAGGGAGGGATGGCCTGGATTGCCGATGCTGAACTTGCCTCAGCAGTATCCAATGCCGGTGCTCTTGGAGTTATTGCAGCCGGTTATGCTCCGGGTGAATGGATTAGAGAAGAGATTCAAAAAACAAGAAAGCTAACTGAAAAACCCTTCGGACTTAATATTATGCTCTTAAATCCTAATGCAGATGAAATTGCCCGCATAGCTGTTGATGAAGGAGTAAAAGTAGTAATTACCGGAGCAGGAAACCCCGGTAAATATGTAGAAATGTGGAAAGAAAATAATATTTTGGTATTTCCGGTAATTCCTTCGGTTGCCCTGGCCATGCGAATGGAAAGAGCAGGGGCAGATGCAGTGATTGCAGAAGGTGGTGAAGCCGGAGGGCATGTGGGAGAATTAACTACCATGACTCTTATTCCCCAGGTAGTAGATGCGATAAATATTCCGGTTCTGGCTGCCGGGGGAATTGCCGATGGCCGCGGTCTGGCAGCTGCCTGGATGTTAGGAGCTTCAGGGTTTCAAATAGGTACGAGATTTCTGGTGGCTTATGAATGTAATGTTCATAAGAATTATAAGCAAAAGATACTTGCTGCCAGAGACACCAGCACCATAGTTACCGGAAGGTCAACCGGTCACCCGGTTCGGATAATAAAAAATAGGCTGGCAAGGGATTTACAGGCGCTGGAAAAAAGAAACGCCTCTTTAGAAGAATTTGAAGAATTAGGAAAAGGTTCGCTTTATCGAGCAGCCCGAGAAGGAGATATGGATTATGGTTCGATAATGGCCGGGCAGTCGGCCGGCCTGGTGAAAAAAGAGCAAACCTGCAAAGAAATAATTGAAGAAATATTTTTAGAAGCGAGAAAAATAATTGTAGAAAAAAGTAAATTAATTTAGCAATATTTTATCGATATTAAAGAGAACGTTGTTATAGGTAAGGAATGCGATATTGATTTTACTAAGTCATTATCTACAAAGGAGCTATACAGATGAATTTCAAAAAAATTCCCAAATTAAAAATAGGCAACTTAGAGGCGAAAATTCCCATTATTCAAGGAGGAATGGCTATTGGAGTCTCTTTATCAGGTTTAGCATCTGCTGTGGCAAATGCAGGGGGTATCGGAGTTATCGGAACTGCCGGGATAGGCATGCTTGAACCTGACTTTGGGAAAAATTTTACTGAAGCGAATAAAAGGGCTTTACGTAAAGTAATAAGAAAAGCAAAGGAGATGACCAAGGGTATTATTGGGGTAAATATAATGGCTGCTCTTTCGGATTTTTATGATATGGTTAAGATTGTAGTAGAAGAAAAGGCAGATTTAGTATTTATTGGAGCAGGTTTACCCTTAAGAGGTCTGGAAGTGCTGGTGCCTGATAAATTAAAAAAAAATATAACTAAAGTTGTTCCCATTGTATCATCTTCCCGGGCTGCAAAAATTATATTTCAATACTGGAAGAAAAATTATAAACACGTGCCTGACGCTGTTGTTGTTGAAGGACCTTTAGCCGGCGGACACCTGGGTTTTAAAAAAGAGCAAATTGATAATCCGAATTTTGTTTTAGAGAAAATATTGCCGGAAGTGATTTCCGTGATAAAACCTTACGAAAATGAATTTGATAAGAAAATTCCAATAATTGCCGCAGGCGGTATATATACCGGTGCAGATATTTACAAATATATTCAGTTAGGAGCTCAAGGGGTACAGATGGCTACCAGGTTTGTGGCCACTTATGAGTGCGATGCTTCTATCAAATTTAAAGAGACTTATCTGAAATGCCAAAAAGATGATTTAATGATTATTGATAGTCCGGTTGGATTACCGGGAAGGGCAGTAAAGAACAGATTTCTGGAAGAGGTTTCATCCGGGGTTAGAAAACCTTTTAAATGTCCCTGGAAATGTTTAAAGACTTGTAATTTTAAAAAAGCACCTTACTGTATCGCCCTTGCCCTATATAATGCCCAACAAGGAAAACTTGACGACGGATTTGCTTTTGCAGGAAGCAATGCTTATCGCGTGGATAAGATTATTTCAGTTAAGGAACTTATAGCAAATTTATCAGAAGAATATGAAAAAGCTTCATGGTGTGATTATTGATTAATTCCTGCTTGAGAAGATATCTTTTTTGCTATTATCTTTTTTATAGATAGTGCAAATTATTTCACTCCAAACCATTCTATTTACCCCAAAAATATTTCTAAAAATATTGACAAGAAATGGATTATTATGTATACTTGCTTTTAATAATAACTCATAATAGCAGTTAATAAAAAGAGTAGCTCTTTATTCAGGTTTAGAAACTTTAGTTTTGCAGATAAAAAATTATTTAAGGAAGGCAGCATGGTTTATTCAAAAATAATTGGCACGGGTGCTTACGTCCCCCAGAGAATTGTAAAAAATGATGAGCTTTCAAAATTGGTAGAGACTAATGATGAGTGGATTACTTCCCGAACAGGTATAAAGCAAAGAAGAATCTCCTCCGGAGAAAAGACCTATCAAATAGCTGCAAAAGCAGCAACAGAAGCAATCAAAAATGCTGGTATAGACAAAAAAGAGATCGATATGATTATATTAGCTACCATAACTCCCGATTTTTTTATGCCTTCAACTGCTAATCTTGTTCAGGCAGAATTAGGATTAGATGATATTCCCAGCTTTGATCTAGCAGCAGGTTGTACTGGTTTTGTTTACGGATTACAGATAGCCGATCAGTTTATCAGATCAAAAGAGAGTAAAACAATTCTGGTAATAGGAGCAGAAGTTTTATCAAAAGTTACTGATTGGTCTGATCGGAATACCTGCGTGCTTTTTGGAGATGGAGCCGGAGCAGTAATTTTAAAGAGTTCTAACCAAGAGGGTATTATTTGTACTTATACTGGTTCTCAAGGAGATTTACAGGAGTCTCTCACTCTTCCGGCAGTTCCCTTAAAAAATCCTTTTTTAAACGTTCAAAATAATAATGGAAAGCCTAGCAATATATCCATGTGCGGAAAAGAAGTATTTCAATTTGCTATTAGAGTAATGATAAAGAGTATTTCCCGGATTTTAAACAAGTCTAATCTTTTAATAGAGGATATTGATTATATTATTCCCCACCAAGCTAATATTCGCATTATTGATCATGTAGCCAGGGAGTTAAAGGTTGAACGAGAAAAATTCATTATTAATTTAGACCATTTTGGGAATACTTCTTCTGCCAGTATTCCGCTTGCTTTAGATGAAGCCCATAAGAAAAAAATATTTTGCCCGGGGAATCGGGTGATAATGGTTGCCTTTGGCGGTGGATTAACCTGGGGAGCTGCATTAGCAAACTGGACCATGTAGCTCAAATATTGATGGAAGACTAACACAATGCAAGGAGGGTAAAGAATTTGAAAAATAGAGTTGTTATAACCGGAATGGGGGCAATTACTCCCATAGGTAATAATGTTAAAACTTTCTGGAAAAATATAAAAAAAGGACAATGCGGAATTGATTTTATTAAAGCATTTGATACCTCCGAATTTAAGGTGAAAATAGCTGCAGAAATCAAAGATTTCAATCCTGCTGATGTTCTGGATTCTAAGGAATTAAAAAGGATGGATAAATTCACCCAGATGGGGATAGTAGCTGCAAATGAGGCAGTGATTGATGCCGGATTACGCAATGTGGGCGATTCCCGAGAAAATTGGGGAGTTATTTTAGGCACCGGTATAGGGGGCTTTATTACTATCGAAAAAGAAAATCGAAAAATTATCGAGAAAGGGCCGGGACGCGTATCTCCTTTTTTTATCCCTATGGCTCTTTGCAATATTGCTGCAGCAAATATTGCTATTAAATTTGGAATAAAAGGGATATGTGATACTGTAATAACTGCCTGTGCTTCCGGTACATCGTCCATTGGGAATGCTTATCGTGTTTTACAGCAGAATCAAGCGGATTTAATTATTGCCGGCGGTTCCGAGGCAGCAATAACTCCACTGGCACTAGCCGGATTTACCTCGATGGGAGCTTTGTGTACTCACAACAAAGCGGAACAAGCTTCCATTCCCTTTGATATCCGAAGAACAGGGTTTGTAATGGGAGAAGGAGCCGGTATAGTGATTTTAGAAACATTAGAGCATGCTCAAAAAAGAGGGGCAAATATCTATGCTGAGATAGTAGGATATGGGGCTACCTGTGATGCTTACCATATAACTGCTCCTGCACCTGGTGGAAATGGCGGGGCAAGAGCAATGAAGATGGCTATTAATGATTCAGGTATCAATGAAGAACAGATATCTTACATCAATGCCCATGGAACCAGCACTCCTTATAATGATAAAAGCGAAACCGAAGCAATAAAAACGGTATTTGGCGAAAAGGCATACGATATTCCGATAAGTTCTACCAAGTCAATGACCGGGCATATGCTTGGCGCTTCGGGGGCAGCAGAAGCCATTGTCTGTATTAAAGCCATGCAGGAAAGTTTTATTCCTCCTACCATAGGGCTGCTAGAGCAAGATCCGGAATGTGATCTGGATTATGTCCCACTTCAAGGAAGGAATCAAAATTTACAATATACTATTTCCAATTCATTTGGATTTGGCGGGCAAAATGCCAGCATACTATTGAAAAAATGGGAAGAATAAGGGAATGAAGGAGCGAATGAGACTATGGTTCTAAAAGTAGTGGGAATTGTAAGTAGCCCCAGGAAAGAGATGAACACCGATACCCTTGTAACGAAAGCTCTGGAAGGTGCCCGGTCTGTCGGTGCAGAAACAGAAAAAATCTACCTCAATGATCTGGAAATAAAGCCCTGTC
>JADBKX010000063.1 GCA_014894735.1 Candidatus Sediminicultor sextus
AGGATTTTTAATAAGCAGAGCAGTATATATTAAATAAAAGATATTTTAAATCAATATTTATATTTAGTAATTAACCTTTACTAATCTTTTGTATCAAAAACATTTTCTCAAAAAGAAGGATTTTTAAAAGTGTTATCGAATTTAAAAGATACAGGAAGCATCAGATTAAAATTCTTTTGACCCAAATATCCAAAAAATGATAGAATGATTTAAAATCCTTTATAGGGTAAATATATAAAAGAAATAAAAAAAGGAGAAAAAACAAAATGAAAGTTATGACTAAGAAATTTTTATTCATTCTATTGATCGGATTGTTTTTATTAGGAGTAGGGCAGTTAGGATGGACTGAAAAGTGGCAACCTTATCAATTTAAAGGAAACGAGCGTTTTGAATACAAAATCATCTGGAATGAAAATGAGGAACCAGTAGAAATCACCTATATCCTGGATATTAAAATAGACCCAGAGAAATCCCAGGAGGGCGCAGAAGTCTATGAAGTTTCTTATACTACTAAAGGGACTTTGACTAAAGACAAATTAGGCCAGGAGACTGCCTTTGGGTTATGGGGAGCTTATGGAATATCTTTAAATATGTTGGTCATCAATCCTGCCTATGGTTTCTTTTTTAGCCAGATGGATTTAAAGGTAGGAGAAAAGATGAGCTTCTTTGGGGCAGGTATAATCAAGGTAACTGCTATGGAAGAGATTGCCGGTAGATCAGGATTTGTCTGCCAGCTTTTCAATCCCGAGGATGAGGATAAAATGCTGGCTGAATGGGTTATCGACCCGGAATTAGCCCTACCTTTAAGCAGTAAGACCTTTGGAGATGATGGAATAGAAGGCGAAATTGAGCTTATAGAATATGTCCAGTATTAAAAAAATTGAATAAAAATATTTTAAAATATTTAAGCGGTAGCTAAGGTGAATGAACAATAATCTTTTAGAAAAATTGAAAGTTGAAATGAGGATTGAACCTGAGAAAGTATCTCTTTCTATAGAGAATTTTATCCGAGAATATACCGAAAAATTAGAAAGAGAAGGGCTCATCTTAGGGCTAAGTGGAGGGATTGACTCAGCAGTTATTGCTGTCTTGTGTCAGCGGGCACTTAGCCCTAAAAAAACTTTAGCTTTAATTATGCCTGATAAGGATTCTAAAAAAGAACATTTAAAAGAAGCCCAGGATTTAGCTCAAGAATTATCCATTCCCACCAAATTAATCGATATAACCCCTTATCTTCAAGAAATGGGAATATACGAATTTTTTCCTTTTAATAAAATCCCTTCCTGGGGAGGATTAAAAGATAGTTTAATTAAAAGAGCCTACCAATTCTATGCCAGAAAGACCGGAGAAATTCCTTTCTCCGATAGCCTTTTAGGATTTAAAGATAAAGCATTTGAAAGTTATCTTAAAAAGGGTAATGCCTATTATCGGATAAAACATCGAATCAGGATGGTATTACTCTATCTTTATGCAGAACTAGAAAATAGATTAGTAGTTGGAGCGGCCAATAAAAGTGAATATAAGATTGGATTTTTTGTAAAACATGGCTGTGATGATGCCTCTGATATTATGCCTCTTCTAAATTTATATAAAACCCAGGTAAGAGAATTAGCTTGCTATCTAAATATCCCTTCCAGAATCATAAAAAAACCTCCTTCGCCTGATCTTATCCCCGGTCTTGATGATGAAGTAGTCCTTAGAATTTCTTACGAAAAGATGGATTTAATTTTATTAGCTTTAGAGAAAGGCTGGGAAATTCCGGACATAGTAAAGGCTTTAAATATAGGAGAAGATAAAATAATCGATATTCAGAATTTAATCCAAAAGTCAGAACATATGCGTAAAATCTTTATTCCCAAAAACTATTGAAAGTACCAAAATTATAATAAAAATTTACACTAAGTAATTTTGATTTATATGGAGGATAAAAAATGAATAATTGGAAATCAATGCTGAAAGCTGACCAGATAAACTGGTTATTAGAAGATGATAATCCTTCGGTAAGATATTTTACCTTAGTTGATCTCTTAGAAAAAGCGGAGAATGACCCTGAAGTGAGAAAAACCAAAGAAGAGATTATGAAGAAAGGAGTAGTACCTAAAATCTTAGCTAGACAGAAAGAGGAAGGATATTGGGAAGAGGCAGAAAAATTTTATACTGCTAAATATAAAGGGACCGTATGGCAAATTCTTATCCTGGCTGAACTCGGAGCGGGTGGAAAAGATAGCCGCATTAAGAGAGCTTGCGAATTCCTTCTGGAAAATTCTCAAGATCGCGAAAGTAATGGATTTTCTGTTTGGGTCAATGCCAAGACCGGAGGGGGTAGACCCAGTGGAGTGATACCCTGCTTAACTGGAAACCTGGTTTATAGTTTAATTAGATTAGGTTATCTTCAGGATGTTAGGGTGCAAAAAAGTATAAATTGGATTACTACTTATCATAGATTCGATGATGGGATAAATGAAGGACCGAAAGGTGGGCCTTTCGATAGATTTGTTATGTGTTGGGGTAAACATTCCTGTCATATGGGCGTAGTAAAAACGGTAAAGGCCTTGGCAGAAATTCCTATTACTCAAAGAAATAAAGAGGTGAAAAACACGATTGAAGGAGGAGTGGAATATTTACTTAAGCATCATATTTATAAAAGAAGTCATGATTTGAGTCGGGTGTCTAAACCTGGATGGTTGCGTTTAGGT
>JADBKX010000174.1 GCA_014894735.1 Candidatus Sediminicultor sextus
CTTTCCAATAGGGGGAGCCAGACATTTCCAGCCCTTTGGCCTTTTGCTGAAGGGCTTGTTTATTCAAAAAAGGGTTTATAAAAGATTTGTAGTATAATAAATATGGAAAAATTTATATTATTTTGAAATAAAATACTTGCAAAATATACCAAATGAGCTCATAAACGAAGTAGCTCGGGAATTTTAAAATAAATATGATTCGGGAAAAAAATTAAAATAGAAATCATTATCGGTGATTTCATCTAAAAAGAGGGAATCAAATGAATGCTAAGGAGTTTCGGTTTTGTGTAGGTGAAGCTACTGGTGAACGATCAACAGTATGGAAAATATGGGTTAATAGAAGTGACATTTATATACTTACAAGAATGATGGGTTCTGATGCAAAAATTAGCTTACATGCATCTGGTCATTTCCAGTTTTCAATGACTTCTAAATGGTGGGCAAATCATAGTGAAGACGCCGTCCAAAAAAAAGATCGACATATTGTTCATTGGAAATTACCTGAAATTCCAAATGGTCAAACTGCTCATGTTTTTCGAATTATCATTCCGAGAAGTGAATTAAGAGAGATTAATGTTGAGGAAAATCTTAAGAAAGTACATTGGCTACCAATAGCAGTTCACAATCACGCAACACAGCTTGAATGTTATTTTACTCAACCATTAACGCAGGAACCAAGCACTTTAAATTCACCGTATCAGCATCTTGTTTCAATACCGTTAGTTGATGGGAGGTTGTTTGTTGTTTTTATTCAAGAGGTAGAAATTACTAAAGATAAATTATTAAAATTGGAAAATGCACGAAACGAAATTCTTAGTATTATGAGTGAAAAAAATATCAGTATTCAACCTAATCAACGTGCGGTTGGTTTTTTAGATATTGGAGATTGTAAGGGATTGATTGAACTTGCTTTCTTAAAAAGGGACTGCCAGAGAGAAGATAAGGAGTCTTTATAATTGATAATTAAATAGTATAATAGGGAAGGCCTTATTAGCTCAATATTTCGGTAACTTAAGAGTTACACTGTCCAATTTATTACCTCTTTTTCTAATAAATGCTAATTATTTCTTCTAAACTTTGATATACCTCTTCAGTTTCATCACACATACAAAAGTTGCGAAACTCGTCTACTAGCCTCCACCAGAGGTATAATAGAGTTAGGTTTCTAAAGATTCATTCTTTGGACTAACTCTATTTATTTTTTATAGCTCTTAACTTACTGTCCGTTAAAGCGGAGAAGGTTCAATTTTCGAATATATTGAAATCTTCTACAATCGAGAATCGAGAAAGATTATATTCCTCTTTCGGCTACTACAGCCCTGAGGAATATGAAGCGTTAATGTTAACAAAACTGTCTTAACTAAGTGTCCGGAATATCGGGGGAAGATCCGGATGAGGTCCCACAGATAGAGAATTATTGTTTTCATAATAGAATATTATCCTATTACCTATACCTACAAATTTACTTATTTTCCAAGCAAGGTCTTTGCTTTTCAGAACAGCTTTGTAACTAAAATAAAAAACCCTTTGCATCTTGTTTATATTATTATCCTGATACAGGGTTTTGTTATTGCAACATATTATAGGGAAATGGTTGTGTTTTTCTTTTTATACAGATTCTGCCAGGGATCTTGTTTCTGGGCCAGTCGCCGAAAGATATTGGACAGGTTGTATTTTTGGGCATTATCCAAAGAGGATATCTCAGACCAGTCAAGCGGAGTGGCAACAGGCGCATTTTCAATTGCCCGGAGCGAGTAGGGGGCTACTGCAGTCTGTCCGAAGGCATTTCTCAGATAATCCAAAAAGACCCTGTTTCCTCTTTTTTCTTTTGCCAATTGGGTGGTCAGCTTATCCGGATATTTATCAACAAGCTGCTGTGCTTTTTCCCTGGCAAATGTACGGATTTGGTCAAAATCATGCTTCGGCTGGATAGGGATTACCACATGAAGTCCCTTAGAACCGGTAGTCATCACAAAGCTTGCGAGATTTCTTCTGTTTTTTTATCGGGATAAATCGGGATAAGACAAAATATCAGAATACAGAAGAATACAGGAGATTTAAACCGACCAAATAGGTCAAACTGATAGGTCAAGCTCGAATTCTAAAAGGACCTAAGGGGTATAGTCGTTCATTATTCGGATGGACAAATTCCTTTGAGGGTGCAGTAAAAATTATTGTATACATCTCTGCGTCCGATGATGCCGACCATTTCATTTTTGTTGACTACCGGTAAAGTGCGGACATTTCTGTATTTCATTAATGTGATGATTTCATCCAGATCTGCCTTTGAGCTGACGGTAATCACTTCGGTAGACATGGCAAAACTTACCTTGGGAAGAGCATCATCAGTGCTGTTGTCTTTTAATACCTCACCTGTTTTGATCATATCCATAACCATAAAAAGATCATCTGAAGTGATGATCCCGATGATTTTCCCATCTTCTATCACCGGAAAGCCAGTAATTCTTTTACTAATCATCAGTTCGGCGACTTCATCGAGAGTATCATCCTTAGTTACTGTAACAACATCTTTGGTCATAATATCTTTGGCCTGAATCTGTTTTAGGTTATCGGTCAACTCTTTTAGGGTAAATATTTTTTTATTTTTCATTTTTTTGCCTCTTTACAGTTTTTATTTAATCTAATCCGGGAGAATTTCCTTTATTTTTTTTATCAAATCCCCCATATCATAGGGTTTGGTGATAAACAGGTTGACAACAAGTTCTTTTACGCTTTTTTCCATATTGACCTTGCTAGTCTGGACAATGACCGGAATATTTTGCAATTCCTTATCTTTTTTAATTTCTTGTAAAAAGTGGATGCCATTCATCCCCCCCTGCAAGGTAATTGAAGTAATAATTAAATCAACCCATTTTCTTTTTAAAATATCGATAGCCTCATCACCCTGGTAGGCGATATCAACTGCGTACCCCCCTGCCTCCAGGTTTTGTTTTAGTTTTTCACAATGAGTGATATCCCCGGTTACCACCAGAATTTGTTTACTGCTCATTTATGGTCCCTCCTTTTTTTGAGGTCAATGACCTGTTTTTGATTTAGGCTCAAGAGATGTTCACGGTTAGCGATGATGACCTTTTTCCTGTAATCTTTCTCTTTTGATTCTTTTGAGCCCGATAGTTTAATGGTGATTTGATCCCTTTTTATTTCAAGGGCATACCAAATACCTTGGTACTTTATTTTGAAAATAAATTCTTTCCAGCTTTTAGGCAAATCAGGATCTATTCTTATTATACCATTTTCCAGATTAAGACCCGCATATCTTTTAATCGCAATATTGATTGACCCGCCCATCACTCCAGTATGAATGCCTTCGGGGGTGGTTCCACTCTGAATATCATTAATATCGGAATTGAGGACTTGGCAATACCATTTCCATGATTGTTTGGTTTTTCCCAAAATATCAGACAGGTAACAATGAACCACTTTGCTTAAGGTGGAACCATGGGAGGTTCTCTGGACATAATATTCATAATTTTTTCTTAAGATATCCTGATTAAAGGTATAGCCTAAACCGTCGAATAATTCTTTTAATTCTGTTATGGAAAATAAATAGGGGAGCATAAGTGTATCAGCCTGTTTTGCTACTTTATATTGGTTGGGGGATTTACCTTCAGCCTTCAAGATGCGATCCATTCTCTGAATATTGCCGTATTTCTTTTTATAGGCCTGCCAATTCAGTTCTTTTAAATCAAAATATCCCTCAAATTGGCTGATGATGCCACCTGAATTGATAATCACATTCATTTTTTGGCTGATATCTTTCCAAAGTTTCAATTCATCCTGGCTGATATTCAATTTTTGAATTAACTTTTCTTTAGCCTCATTGGGGAGGATAGAAACTAATTCTAAGGCAGTTTTCAAAGTCCAGACAATCATGATATTGGTATAAGCATTGTCCTTAAAGCCGGCCTCTTCGGATCCGGGGAGTCTTTCGTGAAATTCATCAGGACCCATTAATCCCTTGGTATGATATCTTTGGTCTTTCTCATCATAATAGGATAAGCTTGCGCCAAAGCAGGCAATGGAAAAGAATATTTCTGCCCCATAATGGGAGAGAAATTCAAGATCTCCGGCTGTCTTCCAATGCTCCCATACACTATAGGCAATATCAAAGGAAATATGTCTTTGGTTTCTGCTGTAATCAGGTCCCCATTTACCGGATTTGGGATTGAGGTGAATGATTTGTGTTTCTTCCTCTCCGGTAGATCCGCTTTGCCATGGAAACATGGCCCCTTTGTAGCCGTTTTCCCGGGCATATTCTCTGGCTTTGTCTAGCCTTTGATAGCGGTAGAGCAGGGAGGATTGGGTAATTTCCGGTAGGTGAAAATCGTAAGTGGGCAGGATAAAAACTTCATCCCAAAAAATATGTCCGCGATAGGCTTCTCCGGATAATCCTCTGGCGGGAATTCCTGCATCCAATTTGGTATTATGGGGTGATGCGGTTTGTAAAAGATGGAAGAGATGTAACCTCAAAGTTTTTTGGGAAAAGATATGACCTTTAACTTTAATATCAAACAGGTCCCATAGGTTTGCCCAAACCTTCCGGTTGGACTTATAAAGTGATTGAAAATTCGGGGTTTTCTCAGCCGATTGAATGGCATCTTCGATAGGATTAGACGAATCCTTGTCCTGGGAGGTATAGATAGAAACATTTTTATCAATCACATATTTCTGTTTTTTGAGTATCTTTATTTTAAATTCCTGGGAAACAGCTTTTTCTTCTGTTTTGGTTTCGGTTGAGATAATATCTATCTGTTGGTTATTACTTGTTATTCGAATAGAAGAGGCTTGGGCGATGGTAATTTTGGATTGGCTGGTAGTAACCGACAGGTAGATTCCGTTTTCCGCAAATGTTCCGGATTTGTCAGGGTTGAGATGCAGGGAATTCAAATCACTGTATCTGTCTACTCCCTGGTTTTGGACTGTGCCCTCCAGTCCCCAGCGGATCCATATTTCGCCACTATAATTTTCCGGTATAATCACATATTCAATGGCCATACGGTGCATTTGACCCATATGAACAATTCTTTGGGTTTGTACTGAAGTTATTTTTCCCGATTTTTCTTTTATTTTATAGTTTCTTATCAGGACTGCTTCTCGGAGATCTAATTTTTGATAATAAGAAACAATGTTATCAGCAGTTGGCAGAATCCACTCAGAACTTTCCGCTGTTTTAAAAGTTAAGGGCAGCCAGTTTGGGCAGTTCACCAGATCTTCGTTGGTAATGGTTTTTCCTGAAACTTGGCTCTCTAATTTATTATAAACACCTGCCATATAGGTGCCGGGATAGTGAATTCTTGAGGCAGTCGATTCTGTGAATGCACCCCTGGTGCCTAAATAGCCGTTTCCCAAGGTGCATAATGCCTCTATGAGTTTTTCCTCGCCGGGCTCAAATTTAAAATACTCCAGTGACCAGGGAGAATTCCCATGATTGTTATTGGTGCCATTTTTAGCATTAATATAACTATTGATTGGAAATTGCAATAACTTGTTCAAAGAATTTTTTTACCTCCTTGGGGGATTGTAGCTGGAAATCTGCTAACGAAGGCTTAGAAGGATCATCGGTTACCATAATAGCCGTCCCTCGGGTAACAACTGTCCTGAAGGCATATTCATCTGTGGTATCATCACCGATATAAAAGACAGAAGTCTTATCCCAGGGAATTTCTAGGGCATTCATAATCCATCTGACTGCCTTTCCCTTATCCCAGTCGATATTGGGCAGAATTTCAAAGACTTTTTTGCCCTTTAATAATCTTAGCTGATCATGTTTTTGTATGATATGATTCACCGTCTTTTCGATGAATGCTAAATTCTCCTGTTTTTTCAGGTTTCGATAATGGACTGCTACACTGAATTTCTTTTCTTCAATCAATACACCTTCCATATCCTGTAGGGTTTGTTTTAATTGTTCGATAATCTCGCTAACGAGAGGGATGGTCTTTTTGGCAACCGGATGAATCATGGTAAAGCCGCCGGGGCCTTTAATATCAAAACCATGGCTGCCGGCATAAAAAATAGCTTTGATGCCCAACAGATTTTGCACATCTTCTCTCATTCTTCCGCTGACCACAGCCACGGTATGGATTTTGGATAATTCGTTAACGGTTTGTTTCATCTCTTGGCTAATGACTGCCAATTCCGGACTTGCCACGATAGGAGTCAGGGTGCCGTCATAATCCAGAAAGAAAACCAGTTTTTTGTCGGTGTCAATGACCGATTTACCGGAACGCTGATAGGTGGGGTTGATCAGAATTTTTTTGTCTTTGAGGTGTTCTTTCGGGAATATTTCCGATGCGCCTTTCAGGTGATCATAGTTCTCGAAGAAAGGTTTTGGTTTTCTCATAAACCAGTCATTGATGATTTGAATATCAATCTCTGCCAAATCAGTAACCACCAAATCAGCGCCGGCTCTGGCCAATTCCTGTTTATTGTTTTTCCGGGCAACTCCCAAGACCAGACCAAATCCGCCGTTTCTGCCAGCTTCGACGCCTGAGGAGGCATCTTCCACCACTACGGAATCCTCAGGCAGTGTTCCCAGGTTTTTGGCTGCGGTTACAAAAATATCTCCTTCCGGTTTTCCTTTCAGTCCAAGTTCGGCAGAGACAATACCATCAACCCTGGCTTGAAAAAGATCTTCCAATCCGACTGATTTTAGAATCGCCTGACAATTTTTAGAAGAGGAGGCCACTCCTACTTTAAGGCCATTTTCTTTTAATTTTTTGACCAGTCTAATACTGGAATCAAAAACCTCTGCACCCTCTTCTTTTAATAATTGGTGAAAGAGTTGATTTTTTTTATTTCCGATTCCGGTAATCGTTTCCTTGTCTGGCGGATCAGAAGGGTTTCCAAAGGGCAGGGTAATGCTGCGGGATTCTAAAAATGTTTTGACACCCTGGTAGCGGGGTTTTCCGTCTACGAATGTTAAGTAGTCATTCTGATAGGTAAATTCATGGAAAGGTTCTCCGTCTCTTTTTTCCCGTAGTTTCAGGTATTGGTCAAAGGTTTCTTTCCAGGCATGGGCGTGAAGGGTAGCCGTTTTGGTTATAACACCATCAAGATCAAAAATGACGGATTGAAAGGAATAATGTTCCATTTTCTTCTCCATTTCTGTGTTCTGGTTTAAGGTGGTTTGTTGTGGATAAGTTCTATTTTAATGCTATTTTTTTATGATTTTATTAATTTACGTCAGCCTTAAACTTAAACACATTGATTTGTAGTAATAGGTTATATACAGAAAATAATTATTGATGTTACATATAAAATAGCAAAATCGTAAGAATATGTCAATTAAGACCTTATTTGGCAATGATTTCAGCTATTTTTTTCTTAGAGAAAGCCCAATAATAATAAGAAAGATGCTCCCTACTTTTCATGGGTAATTAGTGTAAAATTTTAGTAGGTGTTTTCTAGGAAATCAATTGCCAGTAAGTCAACAAAAAAGGTAGACTTACCTCATGAACAAACCAAAGAAGAAGATCTCTTCTTTTTCTAAATTAGGAGGCAAATCTACCTATGAAGGACTTACAGTTAACGATTACACTTCCGTCTCTACAAATGAGCATATCAGAAGGCAAGCTCAATTTCCAGTACCTGGAGCAATTTGTCTTTAAATTAACCAAAATTATAGGCCAACAGGTCCTAAGCAAAATACTTCAGTTCCTTGACAATCAATTAAGAAAAGAAAGAGAAAGAGGGACACTTTCCAACTGTGGCACCAGACGCAAATACCTCTTGACCCTCTTGGGCAATATCAGCTATCACAAGCACCTCTATCGGGATACAGAAGGCCAGTATCATTCTCTTTCCTTAATGGAAAATTTCGTGGTCTATAGTTGAAAATATCACTCAACTTAATAATACGAACAATCAGAATAGTCCTTATCTTTAGTAATAACAGGAATCAATGGGAGAGGAGTGCTTACATCCTTCTAGACTGTATAAAGGTAACAAAAATAAAATTATTATACAAACATCAAGTGCACTAACATTGTTTTCTCAAAGTAAATGCTTGGTTTTTAAACTACTTAAATTAGTCACAGAATATTAATTTTGATAGATATTTTTACGTAGTTTCCTTTCAGATATTACTTTCTTATCCATCGGATCTCCGATTTGTTCAAGCTTATCTATAATGCTTTTATCAAGTTTTAAAAGATTAATAATTTGTGTAACCCTTGCTCTTGAGATGCCAAGTTTATGTGCAAGGTCAGCTTGATTTTTCACTTTATTATCATCAATCATTTCCTTATATTCTTTAGCTAAGAAAATAGGATTCCTATAAGTACGCTTGATTTTGTTGGCTTTTGTTGATTTTTGCAGAAAATAAAATATAGATACAAAAGTTCTATCTATGTTCCAGTCTGGGGAGCCAGACAATAACCAGCCCTTTGGCATTTGCTGAAGGGCTTTTTTTATTTTATAAATTATTTTGTGGGAAAAGAAGGATTATTAAAAAGATGAGAAGTAATATATAAGAAATAATTCTTTAAAAAAATACCAAAAGGAGAATATGAAGTTGAAAATTATTTTAACTATCGATCATTTTGATGGTAAGTATGCCATCTTAGAATCTCAAGATAAAACTCTCCTCATTTATAATTTCTCTCGTCATTCATTAACTCTAAATATAAAGTAAGGTTTAGTATAGTGGAATATGTTAAATTAAAAAAACATAGACAAAGTACTTGGTTTTTAATGTGGGCGAAGCAAACACATTAAAAACATCTTTTAAAAGAAGGAGGTGAACATGAAAAGAAAATTATTATTGGTAGCTTTAGTTATGATATTAGCTATTTATTTATCAGGATGTGGTTTTAACCTGAAGGGACAAACGCGCTTCACAGTTGACGGCAAAGTATATGGTCTTGTAGGGATTGAGGTTATGCAAGCGGAAGACTCAACAAAGTCTTTTGTGAAGATCACGCTTGGGCGAGTAGGGAGCCCGACTCAAGAGAGTGATGCCGAAGCTATTTCACAAGTGCCGGGAATCGTCATCATAAACCCTGAGAATACAAGCGTAGTTGTTGCAGAGGTGATATTCATTCCTTCTGGGTCGGGGGGGTATGTCCAGATCTCGTTCAAGACGGGAAACCAGCCGGGACCCTGGACCCTCATATGGCCGGATCACGAATCAGTACTGATTACCTGATTACCAATTGAAGGAACCAATATTTCCTTCTAATCTTTACTTTACATTTTATGTTTCCCCACTTATCCAAAAGCTATGGAAATAGTTCCGGAAGGGAGTCGAACCATATTTAGTTTAATTGCTTTATTAAAAAACTAACTGATTTAATTTAATGCTATCCATTAATATGTCCCCCTTAAAAGTTCTGAACGCGTCCAATAGTGGGAGCTTGTCAATTCCAAGCCCTTTAGTATTTGCTGAAGGGCTTTTTACTTTTATAAATATTTTCATAGGAAAAGAAGGATTTTTAAATAGACTTGTAGTATAATGTAACTAGTATGTTAAGAAATATTAAATAAATCTATTTTTTTATCTACGTAAAATATTTATAATATTATTATACTTAAAAAAAAGATTTTATACACTCTTTGTCGAATCAATATTAGGTTATGAAAGTAGAAAAAACTTATTTTTATATTCCCTGGTGTCGATTGAATAAGGTAAATATATATTTTTGAAGTGTGATAAAGAACCGTCAGACTGTGTGAAAAGTATAACATTTAGCTTAATATAAATCCACA
>JADBKX010000160.1:0-2039 GCA_014894735.1 Candidatus Sediminicultor sextus
ACAATTGCCCCCACTCTCTATGGGTGGATTGCAGATCAAAGCAATTTAGTTTGGGCTTATCGCTTAGCCGCCATTCCTCTGTTTGTTAGTTTCATTTTATTCCTGATACTTCATTTTTTAGAGAGTAAGTACGATAAAGCTTATAAAGTGAAACTCAACCTTTCGACATAGAGTATTTAACACAATGTTTATTTAGCTATCATAAGGAAAATAATTCCTTGTGTAATTTTTTATCTGCCAGAGGAGTTTCTATTGACAGTAATATAAAATAGAGAACCTTCATTTTTTTATAAAATATTTTCCAAAAAAAATTGACAAGCACTTTTTTGTAGATTATAATAGTTGCATGATGACACAAATAAGCAAACATTTGAAAAAAACACAAAAAGGTGAAGATAGGGGATGCTGTGGTATTCCTGGCATCCCTGATTCTCGCTTTTTAAAAGCAGTTAGCGATTCTACAAGACTTCGTATTCTTGCCCATTTGGTAGAGGCTCAGGAGCCTCAAATAGTCAGCGAGATTGCTAAAAATTTTCCAATTGATGTTTCTGTAGTATCCCGTCACCTGGCTATACTTCGTAATGAAGGAATTCTACTTGCAGAGAAGCAGGGCAAAGAGGTTTATTATTCGGTACGATACGAATTTTTATCTTCGATCTTTCGGGGTTTTGCCAGTGCTATTGAATCATGTTGTCCGCCTAAAGAGAGAAAATGAATAATAAAAATATAAGGGAGGGAAATTTTTTTAATATTATATTTGTAGAATTACGCAACTGTGTCATTATATAAAAGAAAAAAATCAGAAAAATTAAGCAAGAGGAGAATATTTCATGAATTCTAAAGAAAAGAAAATTGATGCAAAAAAAGTTAGAGAGGAAGTAAAAAAAACTTATGCCGAAGCAATATCCCGGAAAAATCTAAGTTGTTGTAGTAGTTTTGAAGAAACAGGTTGTTGTACTAAAGCAAAAGATATCGGCTATAGCGAAGAAGAACTTAATAATTTACTTACTGATTCTAATATTGCAACTTTTGGTTGTGGAAATCCATTAGCCTACAGTGAAGTCAGGGAAGGTGATGTTGTGCTTGATCTGGGACCGGGTGCCGGCCTTGATCTTTTGATTGCTGCCCGTAAGGTGGGACCCTCAGGGCAGGTCATTGGTGTGGATATGACCGAAGAGATGATTAGCAAAGCGGAGGAGAATATCAAGGCTGCAGGAGTCAAGAATGTTGAGGTGCGTAAAGGATTAATCGAGGATCTTCCTGTTAAATCATCTTCGGTTGACTGGGTAATCTCTAACTGTGTTATTAACCTTTCTCCAGAGAAAGAGAAGGTGTTTTCTGAGATTAGTCGTGTACTAAAACCAGGAGGTCGCATGGTAGTTTCAGATATGGTGGGTGAGAACATTCCAGAATGCTTGAGAGAAAATAAAAACTTATACAGTGCCTGTATTTCTGGAGTGATCAGTGAAAAGGAATATCTTTCTGGGCTGCGTAAAGCAGGACTTGAAAAAGTAAAAGTTTCTGAGCGCAAAATATACCAATCGGATGAGTTGGAGTCATTTATTAAATCAACACCGGAAATAAGCAAGGATATCAGGCGGGTTGTTAGAGGAACAGATATTAAAGTGGCAAGCATTAAGATTTCTGCTTACAAGCCCGCTCTCTGAGGTTCTTAAAAATAAAAAAAGTCTTAATCTAAAAATTGGGCAATGAGTTCAAGATTAAGGCTTTTTTTAGTATTAGCATTAGTTATTTGTTATATTCCAACCGGGAGGTGGGCTGCATATTCCTGCTAATGAATCACAAATCTGATGATTATTTTCGGGAATGATTAAAGTGTTTATACCTTCAACATGTTTATCAATATTGATTTCTTTGCAGTAAGTATTTACATTTTCGCTGTTTATGGAAAATGTTACCCCATAAACTAATACTACAATAGTTAAGGAAATTAATAACACTTTGTGAAATATACCTTTTCTGGAAATTATCATTTTAGTTATCCCCCTTTTTTTGGGGCTTTTTCTATTTAGAAAAGA
>JADBKX010000160.1:2139-9672 GCA_014894735.1 Candidatus Sediminicultor sextus
ATATATTAATATATACTTTTTATATTTAAAAAACAATAGGATAAAAAAAGATTTTTTCATTTTTAATTAGTAAATAAAACAATTTAATAATCTGCTATATTTTTATTTCTGCAAAAAGAGGATTTTTAAAAATTATTGTGGTATAAATATATAGATACTTCTAAAGGGAAAGAGTTATTTTTATTATTACAAGAATAGAGAATTAATTTAATTTAAAAACAATGGCAGGAAATCATTTCATCATCACCATAAAAGGGGAAAAGAAAATATGAGTAAAAATAAAAACAGCTATCAGCGAAATTTCCCAGTAACCTGGGAACAATTTCATCGGGATAGCCGGGCTTAAGTCTATTGTTTAGACTTCAAAGAAAAGGGACGGATTAATGAGGAAAAAAAGAAAAGACGGTAATTATATAAATAAATTGGTAAATAAATTCAGACGGTTAGAGACGGAACCAAATAAACCAAACAATAAAATTAATAAAACAAATTTGAGAGCACATCCCATTTTTAGTAATACATTCGGATTTAAGAAGAATGAACAAGCACTTCAACGAAATAGGCAGGAGTTTATCGGTCTATTTAAAAATTCGCCGGAAGCGTTAGTCTATACCGATATGGAGGAGATTATTCTGGAAGCAAACAAACAATTTGAAGAACTTTTTGGTTATGGACTTGAGGAGTTGAGAGGTAAACATATTGAAAAGGTGTTAACCAATTGGCGTACACAAATTTTGGGTAGTGACCGTGTTTTTACCGACTTAGAATTAATAGCAAAGAAAAAGAATAATAAATTAATTCACGTTTCTGTTTCTGTAACCTTAAATCAGGTGAATAAGCAAACTACCGGAAAAATATTTTTACTAAATGATATTACTAATCGTAAAGCAAATGAAGCAGTAAATAACGTATTATATAATATCTCCCGCGCAGCTAATTCCGATATCTCCTTAACGCAACTCTATCCTGTTATTCGCGAAGAGCTCGGCACTATTATCGATACGACTAATATTTACATTGCTTTATTCGATGAAGAGAAAAATAAACTTTATTTTTCTTATTATGATGATGAAACAGGAGAAAAAGATAAGGATTTTTTAATCTCAAAATACAGTGATTCTAATAACATTTTTTATTATATCTTTAAAACCGGGGAGTCATTACTGTTAAATTATAATAAATATAAAAAATTGATTGCCCGGGGAGATTTTGTTTCTTATGATGTAATAACTAATAAACAGATATGGCTAGGGGTTCCTTTAAGGGTAGAAAATAAGATTATCGGCTCTATGGTTTTGCAAAGCTACACTGATCCGGACCTTTATTCCCAAAAAGATATAAAACTAATGGAATTTGTTTCTCAGCAGATAGCTACTGCTATTGAGAGGAAACAAGCAGAGGGAAAATTAAAATTTCTTAGCCTGTATGACCCCCTGACTAAATTACCCAATAGAGTGTTATTTTATGATCGAATGAGTCAGGAAATAGCTTATGCTAAAAGAGAACAGAAGAAATTTGCTCTGATGTTTTTGGATTTGGATAATTTTAAAAAAGTCAATGATAAATTTGGCCATGATATTGGAGACCAGTTACTTCAAGAAATAGCCAAAAAATTCAATGAACTCCTGCGGGAAGCCGATACCATTTGTCGTTTAGGAGGAGACGAATTCATTATTTTATTGCCCCGACTTAAACAGCCCAGAGAGAATGCTGAAGATGTTGCCCGAAAAATACTTCATTCTCTTGGTGAGCCTTTCTTAATTAAGGATAATCAGATATATGTAAACACAAGTATTGGAATAGCTTTATATCCTGATGATGGGGAAGAGGAAGAGGTTTTGATAAAAAGCGCAGATAAAGCTATGTACACGGCGAAAAAAGTAGGACTCAATAATTATCATTGGGCAGGGTTTAAGTTAACCTGACATGGGGCAGGGTTCTCCGGCGTACTTTTTTATTAGATGAAAATAACAAATTTACCAGTTAGTTAGTATCGAAAATCCACTGTTTTAGGGAATATTATAAGTAGTAAAGAGGTAAAAATGCAAAGGAAAAAGCGAGTGTTAGTGATTTTTACAGGAGGGACTATAGTCAGTGGTTTTCAGGGTAAGGGCAAGGTTACAGGTCCGAATAATAAAATGTTTAAATCACTGGCTAGTTATGTAGAAAAATTTTTTCAGGATAAAAAAGTAGAATTAATCTGTCAGGAACCTTTAGGAATGCCGGGAGAAGATAGTTCTAATCTTGGTCCGGAACACTGGATAAAAATCACTTCTATTATAATAGAGGAATTTCAAAAAGGCCTTGATGGCGTGCTTATTCTTTATGGAACAGACACTATGGCTTACTTATCATCCTGGCTTAGTATTTGTTTCCCTCAAGTTCCTATTCCCATAGTTATTACCGGAAGTCAACTTACCTTAGACTATATGCCGGAAGATGTTACCGTAAATTTACGCGGGGCTGCTCAAGTGGTGTGCTCAGACTTTCCCGGAGTATGGATTTATTGTAATTGGAAATTGATTCCCGGCGCCCGGGCGCATAAAGCCCACGCCTTACATCCGGATATATTTATTACCGCTAACGGCGTACCAGTTTATTTTAATCCTGACTGGGCTCTTAAAAGCAAGAGGAGAAGTTTTTCATCAAAGATAGAATATGTTCCTTCCAATTGGATAAACAAAATTCTAAATTATAATTCACAAAAAGCACGAGATATCTATGAAAAAGTAGGCTGGTTCATGTGCCTCCCCGGAGTGGAGCAAAAGCTCAGTGAAGACAAAAAGATAGTTTGTGTCTATGGTTTTGGAGCGGGGAATGCCCCCACCAGAGTTTTAAATTATTTTCGGTCTTTTTATCTTGAAAAGGAAAAACCCTGTATAATCGCCTGCAGCCAGGCCGAAGGGGATATTAAAAAACCTAATTATTATAAAAAGGTAGGCATTGCCTGGTTGGCACAGGATGGATTTAAAGTCTGGAGTCAGATGGATTATCCCATAGAATTTATTCACGCGCTGGCCTGTTTTTCTTTGTTGGTATCCTTTGATGATCCGGGGCCCATCCTCTCTAAATATTTAGAAGGACCATTCTAATAAAAACCTACTAGAACCTACCAGGGGACTGTCCTCTGGTAGGTTTTTGATTTATATCAGAGGATGGTCTGGTGCATCTTACCACAGGCTTAAGCTCATCTTTTTTAACTCACTTCTTAAGTATAAGACAGTAAGAATAACTGACAAAATATCGGCAGCAGGATAGGCAATCCAAATCCCCATAATTCTTAATCCCAAAACTCTTGGTAAAATAATAACTAATGGAATAAAGAGCAAAACTTGCCTAAGTAAAGATAATACCAAAGAAGGGACTGCCTTTCCCAAAGACTGAAATAGTCCAGCTGCTACTATCTGGATGCCGATAAATGGTGTCATCAAAACTGCTATCCTAATTACCAGGGAGCCTTTAGTAATTATTTCTGTATCCGCAGTAAATATACTTATAATCCCTGCAGGGAATAGCTCTACTATTAGCCAGCTAAAAGTGGCTAGGGCAGTAGCGGTAATAAGCGATACTTTTACTGCTTCTTTTAGCCGATCATATTTTTTCGCTCCATAATTAAAGCCTACTATGGGCTGCATTCCTTGTATTACCCCGAATAAGGGCATATACATAAAGCTAGTTATCCGCTGGAGCATGCCAACAATTATCAAGGCTATATCTCCACCAAAAACCCTCAGAGAGTTATTTACCACGATGGCTACTACACTCCCGGTAACCTGTCTGAAAAAAGCTGCAGATCCTACGGCAAATATTTCTTTTATAATATTTATCTTAGGTTTTAGATGATGTAGTTTTATTTTTAATGAACTTTTACCACTATATAAATAGGTTAATATATAGAGAAAAGAAATAAATTGAGAAATAATAGTTGCCAGGGCAGCACCTTTAACCCCTAATTTGAAGATAAATATAAATATGGGGTCTAAGATTATGTTTAATATTGCCCCGATAAGCATGGTGGCCATAGCTACTTTAGCATTACCTTCAGCTCTGATTAAGTTATTAGAAGACATACAAAAGGAAAAGAAAATACTACCCCAGAGTATAATGGTTATATAATCTTTGGCATAAGGCAAGATAGTTTCTGTTGAACCGAAAATTCTTAACATTGGTTCGGTAAAGATAAGACCAAGGGCAGAAATTATTGCACTTAAGATAGTTACACAAAGAAAGGAATTGCCGGCAATATAATCTGCTCTTTCTATATTCTTTTCCCCTAAACTCCTGGATATTGCAGAGGCTGCACCAATTCCTATCATCATTGCAAAAGCCATAATCACCATTTGAATAGGAAAGGCTACGGTTAATCCCCCAATAGCGATAGCACCCACTCCTCTTCCTACAAAGATAGTATCAACGAGATTATACAATGCATTTACCAACATACCAACAGTTGCCGGTAAAGATAAATTTACTAAAAGTTTACTTATTTTTTCTTCTCCCAATCTGGCAGTCATCTGTTTCATGAATTATCTCCTATTACGATTTTTTTTAAAGACATTGTTTCAGATGTGGTAATTTAATATTTATTTATTGTATGTGCTTTTCGTCATTAGCGAGTGCACGGTTAAGAATTTCCAGCCCTTTGATTATGTCCCTTATTTCCTGTTCAGAAAGTTTTTTGAGCAGCTGGGTAAAATATTCTTCTTTTTTTTGACGAAAGTCATTGCAAAATTTTTGACTCTTCCCGGTTAAAGATATTTTTACCACTCTTCGGTCATCTTTGGTGCGCTTACGTTTTATAATTTTTTTTTGTTCGAGTCTATCCAGGATTCCTGATACAGTACTGTCAGATAATCCTATTTTTAAACTTAATTCACTTACCTTCTGTTCTCCGTGTTTTTCCAGCATTGATATTACTGAAAGCTGGGGAAAGGTTAAATCTGAATCCTGCATCAGATGATGAAATTTGTGTCTCATAGATTTGTCAAAATTTCTGGTAAGATTAATTATTTTCGAAATGCTTTCAAATTTAGGATTAGACATAATTATATTTCCTCCTCTTTGATAAATTTAGATTTATTTTATATAATGTAAAGAGTGCATATAATATATGAAAGTATAATAAGATGAGCGATTAAAAATTATTTTGTATTAATATATTTATTATACAAATATTTAGAATACGAAATATTATAATAAATAGTTATATTTTTGTCAAGCCTGTAGACTTCGGAGAACTCCTATCAAGTATAGCGTTAAGAAAGAGAAAGAAAATTTCTCTCTTTTGTGTCATTACCATAGATAAAAATATATATATATGAGTGAATAATGAAAAATATCTACAAAAAAAGATGATGCGTTTTATTTACCGGAAAGGATCGTGAATTAGTTGATAGAAAGTGGTAAACTAATTAGGGAAGAAAAAGACTATTGGCTTACGCATCCTTTTAAATTAAAGGAGGGGTTATGATGAGTACAATGATAAAAACTAAAATAGTATGTACCATTGGACCAGCGAGTAATTCTTATGAAAAAATAGAGAAGCTGATTCAGGAGGGTATGGATGTCGCCCGTTTGAATTTTTCTCATGGAAGACATGAAGAACACCGCCAAGTTATTGAAAATATTCGTCAAGCCTCTTTGAAGACAAATAAATCTGTAGCCATTCTTCAAGATTTGGGAGGGCCAAAGATAAGAATTGGAGAGATTAAAAAAGAGCCCATTTTTTTAAAAGAAGGTTCTTCTTTTATTCTTACTAACCGTGAGGTCCCCGGAGACGAACAGGAAGTATCTGTTACCTTTCCTTCTTTACCTCAGAAAGTGAAGAGAGGTGATTGCATCTTTTTGGCTGACGGAACCTTAGAGCTTAAAGTGAAAGAGCTTACTTCTACAGACATTATCTGTCGGATAGTAAGGGGTGGAAAACTAAGTTCTCATAAAGGAGTAAACATCCCGAACATATCTATGGATATCCCATCTTTAACTGAAAAAGATTATCAGGATATTCTCTTTGGAATAAAAAATAGAGTTGATTTTATCGGTCTTTCTTTTATCAGAAATGCTGAGGATGTCTTAAGGGCAAGAAAAATTTTAAAGGAAAACAGGGCAGAAGATATTTCCTTAATCGCTAAGATTGAAAAGAAAGAAGCAATCAATAACCTGAAAGAAATAATTGAAGTTTCTGATGGGATAATGATAGCTCGGGGCGATCTGGGAGTAGAAATACCTTTAGAAAATGTCCCACTGGTTCAGAAGGATATTATTAAAAGATGTAATTTTGTGGGGAAGCCGGTAATTACCGCAACCCAGATGCTAATGTCAATGATAAATATGCCTCGTCCTACCCGGGCAGAAGTAAACGATGTGGCCAATGCAATTCTGGATGGGACTGATGCCGTGATGCTATCCGAGGAGACTGCAGTAGGCAATTACCCTTTAGAGGCAGTGAAAACAATGAATAAGATTGCCCTAAGAATTGAACAAGCTATAGATTATAAAAAAATATTGACTGAGAGGTCGCTTTCGGTTAAACCCACCAATCCGGATGCGATAAGTCACGCCACCTGTCAGGTAGCCCTGGATTTAAAAGCAAAGGCCATCGTCACCTTTACTCTTTCTGGCAGTACAGCCCGTATGGTATCTCGATATCGTCCTTCTGTTCCCATTATTGCAGCCAGCACCCAGGATTCTACGGTTAGAAAGCTTGCTCTTAGTTGGGGAGTTTACCCTTTTAAAGCTGATGAATTGGAAAATACCGACGATATGATTGAAAAATCAAAGAAGATTGCCTTAAAAACCGGATTGGCCAATCCAGGAGATAAGATTGTAATTACCGCGGGAATTCCTTTTAAAATTCCTGGCACCACTAATTTACTAAAAGTAGAAACATTATGATTGAAATATTGATACAGGGAACGATCGTTAATACTCAGTGACTAATTAAACTTAGGAACATACTGTCTATGATGGTGGTAGGGGTAGGTAATAAACGGCAAGGGCACAATTCGTTGTGCCCCTACAACCTAAAAACTAAATGTAATAAAAGAAAAAGCAGAAATAACTAATTAGGTATTTTGGGATGAGATAGCCCCGATTCATTGTCCTGGGTCTTAGAAGATGCTCAGGTGACCGGTATAGATTTTTCCAGGGAATCTATAAAAATTACCCATGAATTAAAAAGTGAGAATAAATTTTATTAGTTTTGATAAGAGGATTATATAATTGAAAAGTAAAAGAAATATCTCAAAAACAGATAAAAGAAGAGTAGAAGTAGTTTTTTTATCATTCAAATTGGAAGGAAAGGCATAAAGAAAAAAATTTTTGACAAGGAATATTTTTTTTGTTATGATTAGGATGTCATACATCGTACAACAAATATTGAGGTGGAAATAAATGGAATTAAAAAATCTAAAAACTCAAGATTTGCAAGGATTAATCCAGGAGCAACTCAAACTTTATATTATTGAAAACGGAATGAAAAGCGGCGATCCATTCCCCACAGAGTATGACTTAGCCCAAAGGTTAGGAATAAGC
>JADBKX010000108.1:0-6574 GCA_014894735.1 Candidatus Sediminicultor sextus
CTATCCTTCATAATCTTTAGTATTTCTTCTTTATCGTGTCCTCCCAAAAATCCATCCACGCTATCGGCAAAACCATCTAAATGCAGCCCTCCGCTTAACCAGATCCAAACAATGAAAACTAAAGCATCACCCACCAACGAAGAAACAACAAGATAATAAAATATCCGTCTTAAAAGTACCAGCAATATTCCTATTAACATCCCTACAAGTGGAAAGAAAGCCATAGAATTGGCAAAATTTTCTGCTAATACTTCTTCATTTTGGTTATTATTATTAGAAGGGAGAAACGGAATTACGGGGATAATAGTTAAAAACCGTATTGCTAAAGATAAGTCTCTTAAAATTTTCATTATTTTATCAGCCCTTTATCTTTAATGGTATCCCTGAGACCATTATAAAAACCTCATCAGCTTTATCAGCAATGATACTATTTGCTCTGCCCAGGATATCCCGATAAACTCTTCCCAGGGGATTGTCAGGAACTAAACCCATGCCAACTTCATTAGATACAATGATTACTTGAGCAGGTACCTTGTAAGAAACCTCAGCTAATTTCTCAATTTCTGTTAAAATTTCCCCTTGCCACCTGGAGTCTTCCACTTTATCTTCTTTTCTTAATAAGAGATTAGAGGTTAACAAAGTCAAACAATCTATCAGGATAACTTCTTTTTCTAAACCTAAGCGGCTCACCAATTCTCGAACTTCTATCGGTTCTTCATAAGTCTCCCAGGTGTTTGGTCTCTTTTCTCTGTGCTTTTTTATCCTATGAGCCATCTCTTCATCCAGAGGTTGACCGGCAGCCAGGTAAGCCACTTCTTTACTTGTTTTAGCGGCTACCTTCTCAGCAAAACTACTCTTCCCGCTCCTTGCTCCCCCGGTGATAAAGATTAATTTCCCTCTTGACATAAAATTTCCTCTTCCTTCTGTTTTTTGTAATCTATACTTTTTTATTCTCTACCCCGGCCTCTTCAAAAGTAGCCATTTGGGTTAATATTTTAACCCCGGCCTCAATAAAGCTGATACCCAAAGCAGCACCGGTTCCTTCACCAAGCCGCATACCAAGATCAAACATCGGAACCTTCCCGATATATTTCAGGGCAATTTTATGACCTTTTTCCACCGAATTATGACTCGCAAATATATAATCCTTTGCCAAAGGAGCTAACTTAATGGCAATTAAAGCACTTGCACAAGAAATAAAACCATCAATTACAATAGGAACTCGATGGGAAGCAGCAGCTAAAATACAACCTACTAACCCTCCGATTTCAAATCCTCCTACTTTTGACAAAACATCAAGTCCGTCTTGAGGATTTGGTTTATTCACTTCCAATGCTTTTTTTATTACTTTAATTTTATTCTTGATCTGTTCCTGGTTTAAACCGGTCCCTGAACCAGTAACCTCTTCAACCTTAGATTCAGTCAAACACGCTATCATAGCACTACTCGAGGTAGTATTGGCAATTCCCATTTCTCCTAATCCTACTATATCGATTCTCTTTTTGTTTAACTCATCTTCAAAGACTTCAATTCCGGCAATGATTGCTCTTTCTGCTTCATCCTTACTCATAGCCGGCCCCTTAGCCATATTCTTCGTTCCATAGGCTATTTTCTTTCTTATTATACTCTCTTCCATGGGAAAATCTTTAGCTACACCCATATCCACCAGCACAATTTCGGCTCCCATATGCCTGGCTAATACATTAATACCTGCTCCCCCTCGAATAAAATTATATACCATTTGAAAGGTAACTTCTTGAGGATATGCACTTACGCCTTCTTCAACAACTCCATGATCCCCGGCCATTACAAATATTACTTTTCTTTTGATTGCCGGGGAAAGGGTTCCGGATATTCCTACTATCCTTCTGGCAAAATCCTCTAATTGTCCCAAGCTTCCCTGAGGTTTGGTAAGATTATCTAATTTTTCTTGTGCTTTTTCCATTAATTTAAAATTAATTGGCTTAATATTTTGAATAATTTTTGCTATTTTTTCATTCATCTTTCTTTTTCTCTGTATTAGTCTTTAACCCATTTTCCCACCAATCTTCAAGATGAGAAGTATCATTGATCAGGGTAACAAATGCTTTATTATAATAATTTATAATATTTAAAGCAGTTGAATATTGTTCTATATTCCACATATATTTTAATTCTATATTTAGAGCATTACACAGAATAACTCGGATGGCTCCACCATGACAGACTAGACCAACAGTTTTATCTTTATCTGCTCTTTTGTGTTCTTCTAATATTCTGTTTAACTCAGTCATTACTCGATTATTTAAATCAACTAAACTTTCCCCCTGAGGGATATTAACTTCCACATTAATATTTTCCAACCAAGATTTTACTTCAATACCATTTCCATATTTTGACATAACTTCCTCAAAGGTATATCCTTCCCAGGCTCCAAAATTTATTTCTCTAAATTTAGAATTCGTGATAATATCTATCCCACGATCTTTAAATATAATCTCTGCAGTACGTTGAGCTCTCTTTAAATCACTACAATAAACTACATCTACTGGCAGCTCTTTCAAACGATAGGCTAATCTCTTCGCCTGCCATATTCCTTTTTCGGTTAAGTCTACATCCTGAAAACCAGAAAATATCCCTTGGGCATTACCATCACTTTCTCCATGCCGAATTAAAATTAACTTTATTGGCATTATTATAAGCATTCTCCTTTTCTTAGTATTATAGGGACCTATGCATAAAAAAAGAAAAAATACAATTTAGGTGTTTAGAAAGAAAAGATTATTTTCGCAGCATCATAGATGAATTTAGTACTAAAAAATAAAAGAAAAACCCCGCATATTACAAATAAAACCTGCTGGAGTCTTTTACCAAAAAACTGCCCGCCTTTAAAAGATAAAGCAGAAAGAAAGTACAACCATAAAAAATCACATGACCAATGGCCGATCATAAAGAGTGTAAAACCAAGCAATCCAAAGGCATAAGAGCGGGAAATAAGAATAGAACCGATGGTTGCCATCCAGACCAGAAAATAGGGATTAGCCAGAGTGAGTATAATTCCAGCCATCAGGGGAGAACTTGGACCATTGCTTAAATCAATTCTTGCTTGTTTAATTCCCCTAAGTAAGCTAAGGCCCATCTTCAGGAGAAATAAACCGCCAAGTAAACCTATTATCGCTTTAATATAAGTAATTTTTAATATATCACCAAAACCATAAAGTATCAGAATCATTAAGGGAATTTCTACCATACCGTGTCCCAGGGCAATCATTGCTCCGGCATGAGGGGATTTAGTCCCCTTGCTGACTGTTACAGCAGTAACCGGTCCGGGAGCTATAACTCCGGATAAAGATATTAAGACTGCTTCTAATAAAAAAGCTGATAGCAATAATTTTTACTCCTTGGTAGGTAACCTGACTATTTTCCCACTACCCTACTTTAAGCTGTATTTATAGCCCCTCTTTTTTTGGTTATTTTCTGGCTTAAATCATCCAAAAAAGTATAGAAAATGGGAACAATAATCAAAGACAAAAAGGTGGATGAAGTTAACCCTCCGATGATAGTAATCGCCATCGGTGCCCGAAGTTCCGCACCTTCTCCAATACCTAAAGCCATTGGAACCAGAGCAAGAACTGTGGTTAACATGGTCATTAAAATAGGTCTTAAACGGGTTTTCCCTCCCAAAATAATGGCTTCATTCCTTTCTATTCCCTTTTGCCGAAGTAGGTTAACATAATCAAGCAAAACGATACTGTTATTGACCACAATCCCTACCAGCATAATAATGCCGATATAGGACATTACATTCAAACTTTTCCCCGCCAGTATTAATGCCAAAATAACCCCTATTAAGGAAAAAGGAACAGAAAACATGACTGCTAAAGGCGTCATCAGGGATTCAAACTGAGCTGCCATAATCATATAAACCAATAATACGGCTATGATTAATGCCAGGGCAAGACTCCCAAATGATTCTTGCATTTGTTGTTGTGCTCCAACAAATTCATAGCGATAACCCTCAGGCAATACTAATTTATCCAATTTCCGCTGAGCATCCTGAATCACTTTACCCAAAAGGCGGCCACTGATACTTCCAGATACGTTCACTATCCTCTGCTGATTTTGGCGGTCGATCCCTTTGGGTCCAAAACCCACTATTACTTCTGCAATTTCCTTTAGAGGAATCTGTAATCCAGTACTGGAACTAATCAAAAGATTTTTTACTTCCTCTATGCTGTTTCTATCTTCCTCATCCAATCTGATCCGGATATCAATTTGTTCTCCTTTTTCCTGATAAATACTGGCAACTCTACCCAATAGAGCGTCATGAACAGTAGAAGCAATCTGGGCAGTATTTAAACCGTAGAGATTTGTTTTTTCGCGGTCAATATTCACATGTAATTCCGGACGTACATCTTCTACACTACTTTTCAGATCATACACTCCTTCTACTTCTGCAACTGATATTAAAATTCGATTAGCAATATTTTCCAATTCATCCAGTGAATCACCGGATATTCTAACTTCCAAATCTGAACTGGAAGAAAATGAAAAACCTTGTTCCGAAAAATTTATTTTGGCATCCGGGTAAGTACCAATCTTTTGTCTTAATTCGTTAATAACCTGTGCTGTGTTTCTATCTCGCTTATTCTGTTCCACCAGATTAACCATAATGGTACCACTGTTGCCGCCTTCGGTACTAAATCCCATTCCGCCAGAACTCGCTCCCGCGGTAGTTAACATACTTTTTATTTCCGGTATTTTTGAAACAATTTTTTCCACTTCGCTCACAACTTCTCGGGTAGTATCCAGATTCGTTCCGGTAGGTAAAGTAATATTAATATTAAATTGTCCCTGATCACTCGAGGGGATAAACTCTGTCCCTACAAAGGGTATTAACATGACAGATCCGACAAAAATAATTACTGCCAGGATAAATACAATTCCCCGATGTCTTAAAGACCAGCCAATCAACCTGCTGTATTCATTTCTCACAAAATTAAAAATTCTTCCCCCCTGACCCAGAGAACTTTGAACCAAATTTTCTTTAGAAGCAGATGAGCTATTATCCTTCACTTTAAGGTGCAAAATTTTTGAAGAAAGCATGGGAACAAGGGTTAAAGCCACTAATAAAGAGGTTAAAAGTGAAAAAGTAATGGTCAATCCCATAGAACTAAATAATTCTTTGACCATTCCCTGAATATATATAATGGGTAAAAATACCGCAACAGTAGTAAAAGTGGAAGCTGAAATTGCTGTGCCCACTTCACTTGCTCCTAAACGAGCAGATTCTTTGATATCGGTTCCTAATTCTCTATATCTGAATATATTTTCCAAAACGACAATGGAATTATCCACCATCATACCGACTCCCAGGGCTAAACCTCCCAGAGTCATCATGTTCAAGCTTAAATTGTAAAAATAAAACAAAGCAAAGGTAAAAATCAAAGAAATAGGTATGGCTACGCCAATAATGAGTGTACTGCTTAAATTACCCAGGAAAAAGAATAGAACCAGTACTGCTAAAATCGCTCCGTATAAAACCGACCATCCCACTTGCGATATAGTTTTTTTAATAAATTCGGAAGAATCAAAAACCGGGGTGATAGATATATCCTCAGGCAGCAGCTTTTGAATCGTCTCGAGTTCTTTAAATACCCTTTTTGCTACAGTAACCGTATTTTTACCTGATTCTTTCTGTATGCTCACCATAATACCGGGTTTTCCGTTGACGTAGGTGATTGAATTTCTGTCCTTAAAGGTATCTTCAACTTTAGCAATATCAGCTAAATAAATTTTGTTTCCCCGAATATTAGAGATTAATATTTCTTCGATATCTTGAATGCTTTCAAATCTCCCTAAAGTTCTGATAAGAAAATTAATGGTGCCTTCCTTTAATGTTCCTGCCGGTAAATTAACATTTTCTCCAGCCAAAGCAGCAGCCACCTGACTAAAACTTAACTGGTTGGAACGGAGTTTATCATTATCAATCGAAACCAGTATTTCTCTATCCAGGCCACCGTCAATCGACACGCTGGCAACCTCTTCCAATCTTTCCAGACGGGGTTTGAGGATATCTTCCGCATATCCTTGTAACTTTTGTAAATCTTTTTCCTCCGAATCCATTCCCAAAACTAGAATCGGCATCATTGAGGGATCAAATTTAATAACCATCGGATCACTGGCACCATCAGGAAGAAGACCTTTGACCTGGTCAATCTTTTCCCGAATATTCAAAGCACTGACATCCATATCTGTGCCCCAGTTAAATTCCATCAAAATAACCGAGCTTCCTTCCCGAGAGTAGGAGGAAATATTTTTCACACCCTGGATAGTACCTACTGCTTCTTCCAGGGGAATCGTAACCATATTTTCTATTTCCTGGGGAGCTACTCCCGGATAGGAAACCATAATGGCTGACATTGGGAAGGATAAGTCAGGCAATAAATCCAATCCTAAATTCTGAAATGAAATAAGGCCTATTAGAATTAATCCGATAAAAAGCATCAAAATGGTAATCGGTCGGTTAACCGAAAAATTAGGTAAATTCAATTCTATTCCTCCTTGCTCAGCACATCTACTTTTAATCCATCTT
>JADBKX010000108.1:6674-9653 GCA_014894735.1 Candidatus Sediminicultor sextus
ACTTCCGGTTGAAGTATTTCAATTTTTACTTCCAGTGTCTTACTTATTTGATCGACCGCCACACCTTTGGATACAACTTCTCCCTGGAATTTTTCTTCCGGAAAAGCATCAATTTCAAGACTCATTTTCTGGCCTTCTTTTATTTTAGAAATATCTTTCTCTGAAATTCCTACTTTAACAAATATCCTGCTTACATCTATGATGGACAATAAAGGCAGGGAAGGAGCAACCATCTCCCCGGAACTTACGGCAATGGAAGTCACTCTACCGCCAATAGGAGCAATAATTTTTGCATTGCTCAATTGATATTTAGCCATATCCAAAACTGCTTTAGCCTGTCTCACCTGAGCTTCCACTGATTTTATATCTTGTTCCCCTGCTCCTTCTATGACCAATCCATAACTTTCCTGAGCTGACTGATACTGCACATCTGCAATCTCATATTGATTTTTCGCCTGTTCATATTGTTGTTCGGATATTGCTTTTTCGGAAGAAAGTTTTTTCATTCGCAGATAGTTTTCCTCTGCGCTATCCCGATTAATTTTGGCTTGAAGTACAGCTGATTCTGCCTGTTTAATCTCTTGGGGGCGTGCACCGGATTTGATTTTATCAGAGGAAGCCTGGATAGAATCCAGCGTTGCTTGAGCTTGCGCCACCTGAATTTTAATTTGTTCATCACCCAGAATAATGAGTATATCTCCTTTGCTAACTTTTTCACCATCTTTTACTTTGACTTCTTTAGCTTGCCCCATTATTTCAGAAGTTACTCTTACCGTTTCATTCGCCTCAACCACACCGGTAACCTTTAAAAAAGAACTAACTTCCCCTTTTTCCACCAGAACAGTTCTTACCGGAATAATGATTTCTTCTTTTATTTGTGATTTCTGAACTTCTTCCCGCTGTTTTTCGTTCAATTTATTGACAATTCGAAATGCCAGTAAACCAATAATAATAATGAACAAAAAGATGAAAAAGAATGTTCTTTTCCTAATTTTCATAAAATATTTCCTCTCTCTTATAAAAAATAATCTTTTCTCTCTTTTAAAATATGATCATCTAAAAATCCCTATACTAATTGCTGAAATAAATATAATAAAACAGCATTAAAGGATTATTTTTTTCATTTATCCTTTTTTTTCAATTGTACATTCCCATTGCTTTAACCAGGGCAGCACGATTAATATTATAATCATAAAGGGCATTTAAATGATTGGTTTCGGCTTCAATGAGGGTACTTTGGGCATCAATCACTTCTGTATTTGTTGCAATACCTTCATTATATTTTAACTGGGCAATGCGAAAACTTTCCTGGGAATTTTTTATGCCTTCCTCCGCTACTTTAATTAATTTTTCTGCTTCTTTCATATTTAAATAAGCAGAACGTACTTCAAATTCAATTAATTGCTGTACTTGCAGTTCACTTTGGTCAACTTGAGAAAGCTTTATCTCCGCCTGGTTGATCTTAGCCTTGTTAACGCCGCCATCCAAGAGAGAATATTCTGCTATGACCCCAACCTGCCAGCCGGTGATTCCCGATTCAGCACTTAATATTACCTGGGGTTTTCTATTGCTTTTGACCACATCAACCATTTCTTCCATAATCTTTCTTTGCTGGGCAATATTCATGATTTCCGGTCGATTCTCTCTAGCCTGGATTAAAGCCTGTTCCGGATTAATCTCGTAGGGTTCATAGGATAAATTATTCTCCAATACCAATTCGGTATTTAAATCAATCCCCATAATAGAATTAATGTTGTACATGGTCAGTTCAAAACCATTTTCTGCCTTGATTAGATTAACTTCTAGATTGGATAACTGTGACTTAATTCGATTCAAGTCTATCGGGGCAATCATTCCTTCTTTTAATAGTGCTTCCGATGATTCCAGGTGAGCTTGCATCTGCTTGACTGCCTGAGCAGTTACTTTTTTTATACCTTCAGCTTGCAGGACCTGGTAATAAGCCTCAGTAACTTTATAGATAATTGCCTGTTTTTCTTTTTCCAGGTCATTCACAGAAATTTGCTTATTGATTTTGGCCTGATCAATCAGTGATTCTATTTTGCCTCCGCTATAAAGAATTTTTGTTGCGCTGATAGAAACAATCGGAGCCCCTTGACCAATAGCAAAAAGACTGCTGTAATCACCTGCCGCTATATCTTCCTCATTAGGAGTTGCACTCATCTGAAGGTAGCCGCCTTGCAATTTCATATTCAATTTTTTTGCTCCCTCGGCTTCTTTAACCTGAGCCTGACTTACGTCTACCATCGACTCAGCTATTTTATAACCTATATTACTTTCCAAAGCAATTTGAATGCTCTTTTCCAGGTTTAAATTCATTGGAGAGGAGGCTGCAAAGATAGCTAAATAGTTTATCAATGAAAATATTAATCCAAAGAGAAGGCTGAAAATAACTCTCCTTAAAAAATGACTTTTTTTCAATCTCATTTTTATCACTCCTTATTTTCTTTATTTTTCACCTGTTTTTACACTTTTTACACTGTCAGTATTTCTCCCAAATAATTGCTCGGTCAATTTCTTAAACTTTTCCTGTCTTTCAATAAATGACTGGGTTTTTAACACCGCAAAACCTTCCTGATGAGGACCGGAAAGGATAACCAATTGTTCTTCAGGAGCAATTGACAGTTCTTTCCGTAATTTTGCCGGAATAATGATCTGCCCCTTTTTCCCTACAGTAACCGTAGTAAAATATAAATCAGAATGATCAAACATTTTTCATCTCCTTTTTCTGAATTGTTTTACATGTTGGATATTTAGCACTTTTCTTACTTCTGGTAATAATATCAAGCTTCACCTATATTGTCAATGATATCGGTTTATTTATTTATGGTTATTTTTTTATCGGTGTCACTACGCCCCTTCTCAATATTTGACAAACCAAAATACCTGATTAAAATGGGATGTCCCTATTTTCTAATTTCTTCTCTTTAAATATAGAGGAGATTAAGTTATAATTAAAAT